>SLGN01000572.1 GCA_007123695.1 Verrucomicrobiales bacterium | reverse complement strand
CGTGCTGATTCTTGCCGCCGGAACAGCGTTTGTGGCAGGCACCCGGGATCCCGGAGCTGATCGGTTTTTCGGCTGGATCTTTCCCGCCCGCGAGGTCGACGAGGCCTTCCAGCGGGGGTTCCGGTCCGACGCGATGGCGAGGATCAACCGGATGCGCTACGAGGCCGGGGTGGGGGAGGTCTCGGGCGACGAGCCGATCCAGGCCTTTCTCTGCGATTGGGTGGCCCGTCGCGACAGTCCCCATGAGGCCGAGCTCGATGAAGTCTTCGATGCTCTCCAGTCCCGGTTTCCCGGAGCGCAGTATTTGGCAGCGAATCTCGTGACCTCGGGCGACCGCGAGGATCTTCTTTCCCGGATCACGGATTGGGCGGCGGCGGGCAGCCCCGAGTTCGAAACGGTGAATACGGCGGTGTTTCCGGCGGGGCGGCGCTTCGGGGCGCTGGCGGTGATGGCCCGGAGAATCCCCGAGTTCTCGCTGCGTGCAGCAAACGAGCGAGGCGGCCGCTTCCACAACCGCTGTCCCCATTGCGGCTCGGTGCATGCCCTCGAGCTCGACGGCGAGTCGCGGACCCTGATCCTGTCTTGCCCCGAATGCGACCTTCCCTTCGACGTGCTGGCGGTGGATTCCGAAGGCCGCCTGCGGCGTGCCTGCGAGTATCTCGAGGGGTTTTCCTTGTCGGGCGGGACGACCGGAGACGAGGGCGATTCTCCCGAGGAGCGGATTCTCGAATTGTGGCGCCGGGTCGCTGCCCACTGCCGCTACGAGGCCGACATCGACCGGCCCGTGCCGCCGGGCGCGGAGCCCATGAGCGAGCTGTGGAAAAGCTCGCGCCAGACTTGGGCCGAGGCCGCGGGGGACTGCGAGGATACCTCCATTCTCCTCGCCGACCTCCTCCTCGGTATCGGGCTCGAAGCCCGCGTGGCGATTGGGTGGAACGGCAACATCGGTCAGCACGCCTGGGTCGTCGTCCGCTGCGAAGGCGCCCAGTACTTGATCGAGACGACTTTGCAGAAGGAGATCGCTCCGGAGGATCTCGTCGAGGTGTCCGAGGTTTCGGCCTTTTACCAGCCGGAGCATCTCTTCGACCGCGAGCGGATCTACTTCACGACGGCGCGTCCCGAAGCCTTCACCTCAGACTACTTCGGCGAGGCGGTCTGGAAGTCGGTGCCGAAGCAGGAAGCGGCGCGTGCGGGACGGTGATGGGGCGGTGGCATACCGGAGTCGCCATCTTGCGAATTCGCAAGTTTTGCCCCCCGACGCAATTGACGGCCCCGCGAGGCTCGCTAGGTTGCCGACCATGAAACTTCTCCGCTTTGGCCCCAAGGGCTCCGAAAAACCCGGACTGCAACTCGAAGACGGCGTCCGCATCGACGCTTCCGCCTTCGGGATGGACTGGGACTCCGATTTCTTCGCCGACCCCGCCAATCTCGACCGTCTCGCCGATTGGATTGGCGAAAACGGAGGCACGGCACCGAGGCTGGCCGACGATGTGCGGCTCGGGTCCGCCGTGGCCCGGCCCGGCAAGCTCATCTGCATCGGCCTGAACTTTTCCGACCACGCCGCCGAAGCGGGAATGGAGATCCCGAAGGAGCCGATCATCTTCTTCAAGGCGACCAGCGCCATCGTCGGGCCGAGCGATCCGGTTGTCATCCCGAGGGACAGCGTCAAGACGGACTGGGAGGTCGAGCTCGCCTTCGTCGTGGGGCGACGGGCCAGCTATGTGGAGGAGACCGACGCGCTCTCCCACGTGGCCGGATACGTTCTGCACAACGACTATAGCGAACGCGAGTTCCAGCTCGAGCGCGGCGGCCAGTGGGTCAAGGGCAAGAGCTGCGACACCTTCGCCCCGATCGGCCCTTTCCTCGCCACCGCCGACGAGATCGCCGACCCCGAAAACCTGGGCATGTGGCTGAAGGTCAACGGGGAGACGAAGCAGAACGGGAGCTCCTCGAAGCTGATCTTCGGGATTGCCCACCTCGTGAGCTACCTGAGCCGCTTCATGACTCTCGAGCCCGGAGACATCGTCTCGACCGGCACGCCTCCTGGCGTCGGCATGGGTTTCAAGCCGCCGCAGTTCCTCAAGGCGGGCGATGTGGTCGAGCTCGGGATCGACGGCCTCGGCAGCTCGAGCCAGACGGCGGTGGCTTGGCCGGGTTGAGCAGGCTTGTCGAATCCGCCGGCGTGTCCCGGCGCGGAGGCAGTCGTTCAGGCGGTTTTTTTCTTGCTGCGCTGTGGGGACTCCGGCAAAGCTTGGGCATGAAGCAGCGCGTCTCCTCACTCGTTTGCCTGTCCGTTCTCGCTACGTTCGGTAGCTGCATCCCGCTCTCTGCCGAGATGGGCGAAGGGCAGGCGGGCGATCGAAGTACCGCATCCAAAAAGGTGAAGCGGTTGCGGGAGAGCCTCCACGAGGCGCATCGCGAGCTCGCCGAAAGGGACGAACGCATCGAGAAGCTCGAGGGCGAAGTGAAGCGACTCCGCAAGGTCGTCGGAGCGAGGAAGGTGGAGGAGGTAAACTCCGAGTCGGCGCCGCCCGAGAAAACGGACTCCGAGCCGGAGCCGTTGGCCGCCGTCGGCGAAGATCGGGGAGCAGACGCTCGCGAGCAGCCTGCGGCAGAAGGAGAGTCGGATGGCCCGGGCGCAGAGCTTGCTGCCGCCGCCGCGCCGCCGACCGCGTCGCCGCCGAGGCCTCCTGCGCCGGATCCGCCTGCCCCGGCCCTCCACGTGCTGGATTGAATGCGAGAATGCGAGTTTCCCGGCGCAAAATGTTTGACCTTTCCTCCAAGATGCGTTGAACTCCCCGCTCCGTCTGCAGCCCAGAGAAATCCCAATGCCTGATCCCACTTCCAGCCCGCGCAAGCCTGTCTCGATGGTCGCGGGAGGTGCGGGCTCTCTCGGGTCGCACCTTGGAGACAGCCTCCTCCCCTCGACCTTCGAAGTCCACGGAGGCCCGTTCGTGCATGCTCAGCGCGAGGAATACTGGGGAATCGTCAACACGGTCGGGACCCGCGACGTCAACGACGAGGCCAAGCGCTCTGCCGAGGGCATCGCCACGGCCCACCACCGCAGCCACCGCATCGACGCCAAGATCGGGCGGATCTTCAACGCCTTACGGCTCCCGCATGCGCCCTGCACGATGGCCGCGTCGTTCCCTTCGAGCAGGGAATTGCCGAGACAATCGACCGCTTCCGGAAAAAATCTGCGCAATGATTCGATTTGATCCTTTACGAGCCTCCCACCCCTATCATAGTATCGCGCTGTCAGGAAACACCCGAAACACCCGAAACCAGACTAGATGAAGACCCTCACACTCCTCGTCGGCGGACTCCTCCTCTCCGCTGCATCCCTCAAAGCGCAGCAACAGCCCGTCCAGCTCAAGATGGGCGACATCAAGGTGTCCAGCCCCTCCCTGCTCTCGCAGAAGACGCCAAACTTCCAGGCGGGCGACGTGAAGGTGAAGAACATTCCCAACCCGAGGGACTGGCTGGAGATCGAGATCGAATTCGAAGTGGCGGGCGACCGCAAAGCGGTGGTCAAGGAACTCCTCTTCCGCTACTACGTGGCTATGCGCGACCAGAGCAACCAAGTCCGCTGCCTGACCGGCGACGTCAAGCACATCAATATCCTGTGCCGCGACAAGACCTATTCGGCGGCCTACGTGGCGCCGGCGGTCCTCGGCGAGATCACCGGCGACTTCCGACGTTTCAACACCTCTTCGGTCGAGGCCGTCGGGTTAGAGATCATCTACAATGGCGTAGTCGTCGGCGGAACCTCGACCAAGGGCGGGTCCTTCTGGCAGAATTTGAGCACTCAGCCGGGTGTTCTCGGAAAGGCCGACACGCCCTTTGCCCTCCTTTGGATCGACCGCTATGCGGAGGTGGACCGCTCTTCGCGCTGAGAGCCCCGCAGCTTCAGGAACCCTCCTCCCTTCAAAAGAAATCCATGGCGGACGAAAAGATCTTCTCCCTCAGTCTCGGTTCCCAGCAAGTCACCGGTGCCGTCTTCTCCAAGACCGGCGATGGCGGTCTTCGCCTCGAAAAGCTGGAGCGGAGAGACTTCGTGGGCGATCCCGGCGACGACGGAGCGCGTTCCTCCCAAGCCGGGGAGGCGGTCAAGGAGGTGGTGGGCGCCCTCAAGATGAAAGGGGCGAAGACCGGATATGTCATTTCCTCCTTCCCGGTCCTCATAAAGTTCGCCAGCCTTCCCGCCCTTGACGGGGCCCAGGTCGATCAGATCGTCGAGTTCGAAGCCCAGCAGCAGGTTCCCTACCCGATCAACGAGGTCGCGTGGGGCTACCAGCTCATGGGGGAGCCCGACGACATCGAGATCGAGGTGGCGCTCGCGGCGATCAAGTCCGACGAACTCGCCGAGATTGACGACCTTGTGCAGGGGGCCGGGATCAAGTCCCAAGGGGCTGAAATCTCCCCCATCGCCCTATTCAACGCGCTGCGTTTCAACTACTCCGATCTCGAGGGCACCACTCTGCTCGTCGACATCGGTGCCCGCACCACCGACATGATTTTCATGGAGGGTGGTCGCTTTTTCGTCCGCACCGTCAAGATCGGCGGTGCCGACATCTCCCGGGCCATCGCCAAGGAGTTCGGCACCGACTTCGGCTCGGCCGACCAGCGCAAGGTCCTCGACGGCTTCGTCGCCCTCGGGGGCCCATACGCCGACCACGAGGATCCCGAGATCGCCGCCATCTCCAAGGTGGTGCGAAATTCCCTCACCCGTCTGCATTCGGAGGTGATGCGCACGATCACCTTCTTCCGCAGCCAGCAGGGAGGCACCGCCCCTTCCTTCATTCTCCTCAGCGGGGCAACCGCAGGGCTCCCCTTCATCCGCGAATTCTTCGCGGAGAAGCTGAATCTGCCTGTCGATCACTTCAATCCCTTCCGCAACGTCACCGTGGCCAAGGGTGCCGTGGCTGAACTGGCCGCTTCCCAAGGGCATCAGTTTGGCGATCTCGTCGGCAGCGCCCTCGCTCGTGCCGGTGCAGTTCCGGCACGGGTCGAGCTGATCCCCACGTCGGTGAGCGAGGCACGCGACTTGGATTCGAGGAAGCCCGCCTTGGTTTTCGCTCTCGTCGCCCTCGCAGCCCTCCTCGGCTGTGTCGGCTTCCACTACACCCGCGGTGCCGAAATCGCGAACGCAAAGGCCGAGGGCATCCGGGGCAAATTCGAAACGCTCGACAGATTCGGTAAGGAGATCCAAACGCTCGAGGCGCAGATCGCCGAAATCGACGCCGAGCAGAAGCCCTACGTCGAATCCGTGCGTCATCGCGTCTACTGGGTCAGGGTCTTCAACTACCTCGGCAGCAAGCTGCAAAACGACCTTATCCACATGACCGTCCTCGAACCTCTCTCGGACGGGCGCCCCCTTGTGGAGGATGCTTCCGCCGAGTTCGATGCCGTGGTGCCCGAGGACGAGTCCGTCATCGATTCCTTCTCCGTCGAAGGGCTTTGGAGGGAGAACCCGCAGGGCTCGCAGGTGGTCTACGACTACTTCAAGGGACTCAAGGGCGACGTCGAGAGCGGCGGAGAGACCTTCTTCGACCTCGGGGAGATCGACATCAGCGAAGTTGTCAAGGTGGATGCCGGGACCGGCAACGACCGTTTCGCCTATCCCTTCCAGATGAGCCTTCCTCTCCCCGAGGAGAACCAAGTCCGCTTCACCAAGTAGAATCCCCGACGCAAGCGACGAAGAGAAACAGCCCTCAATGAAACCCAAAATCTGGCTTTCCATCTACGGATTTTTTGCCGCGCTCGTCCTCGCGGGAGGCGGCTTCTACGCCCTCTCCAGCCGCTCCGCCTACGTCGAGGCCATGGAGGGCTGGGATTCCAAGGTCGGTGCGATCCAGAGCCTGGAGAGCCGCGTGCCCTATCCCAAGCAGGAGAATGCCGAAGCCCTCGCCGGAAAGGTGGAGAGCTACCGGGCCTCGGTTGCCGAGCTCCGCAAGACTCTCGATTCGTTCCAGCGCGAGCTGAACACCGGAATTCCCAACACCCAATTCCAACGCAACGTGCGGCAAAGGGTGGAGGAGTTTCGCAAGGCCGCACGCGACGGCGGGCTTGAGATCGAGGATGGCGCCGACTTCCAGCTCGGCTTCGACAAGTACGCGAACACTGTTCCCGCCCCGGAACTGGTTCCCGTGCTCGACTACGGTCTCGAGGCGATCGACCGGCTTCTTCGCCAGCTGATCGCCTGCGGGGTCGAGAAGTTGGAGAGCTTCCGTCGGGATTCCATTCCGGGGGAGTCGGGCGCCCCGGCCAGCTTCGACGACCGCGTCGTCCATAAATATCCCGTTCGCCTCCAGTTCGTCGCCTCCCACGACGCCTTCCAGCAGTTTCTCAATGAACTCGCCAACGACCGCGATTTCTTCTACATTGTTCGCGTTCTCAAGGTCCGCAGCACGCTGCAGGAGGGACCGCCCAAGCTCGTCGATGATGACGCCCGCTTCGAAAAGTGGGAGAATCCCGAGACCAAGGAGATCGCTTCCAACGACATGATCAACGAGTGGCGTGAAGGCGACGCCTCCGAAGAGGATGTGGCGCGGCGTGCCCGCGAGGCCGGTTTCATCAAGGCAGACGAGGATGCGAGAGTTCTCATGGGCGAGGAGAGGCTGAAGGTCTTCCTCGTTGTTGACATAACTAGATTCGTGGGAGGGGACAAAGTCGATGGTGCCGACTCCGACCCGACCGCAAGCACGACAAGCCAAGACGGACAATGAGCGCAAAATCCTGGGACAAACTCGTTCTCCTCGCGGTGGGGGTCGTCGTGACCGCAGTCTCGGTTGTGCTCTCGCTTGGATCGATGAGCTTTGCCGACAAATTCGTGGTTCCCTCGGCGACACCGAACGACGAGTTGCCCGAAACGCTGGAGCCGATCGCCAAGATCGCGAGGAACCTCGTCGACAAGAAGCAGACCTGGTCGAATCCCGTCAAGGGAGCCGCCCCCAAGCCGGTACCCCTCTTCGTCTCAATTCCGATCGTGGAAGCCCGGGGCATCCTCATCGACATGCTCGATCCCAACGCTCCACTGCTTCGCCCGCCGGTTTCCAACCAGTGGCTGATGAGCAACAATCTGGACTTCCTCAATGCCGGCGTCCTCAACCAGGATCCCGACGGCGACGGGTTCCCCAACCTCGCCGAGTGGGAGGCCAAGACCGACCCCAACGATCCCAAGTCGCACCCGCCCTACGCCGAAAAGCTCATCTTCGCCTCGCGCCAGCAGGAGGTCTACGGCCTAAAGTTCGCTGCGAGACCGGATGCCGAGCGTTTCCAGATCGCCCGCGTCCCGACGCGGCGCTGGCCCCAGCGCGACACCTTCCTGATGCGGGTGGGGGAAATCTCCAATGACGAGCAGTTCCGGGTCGAGTCCTTCGAGGAGAAGAGCGAAGTTCGGAACGGCATTCCCGTGGATGTTTCGGAGTTGACCATCACCTATCTGCCGAAGAACGAGACCCATATCCTCGTCCGCAACGTCGATACGCCGATTCCCACCTACTTCGCCGAAATGAAGTTCGAGCTCGACCCGGGCTTTCAGGAATTCGTCAAGGAGGGCGAGACCTTCAACCTCGTAATCGACCCGGATACGAAGTACCGGGTCGTCAAGGTGGAGGAGAATTCGGTCACCATCACCTACCAGACCGGCACCGAACCGGAGGTGACCGTGGAGATTCCTAAGAAGTAAGAGTTGACATTGAGACAAAATTCTGTTTTTGATTCCACCCCGAGGCGCAAAAGGCGTCTCCAACCGCTTGAAGGAGCTTTTTTTATGAAGATGAGAGGATTGAAGGGATTCGTTCCGGTCGGTGCCGAGGCAGCTGTCGTCGCTGTCGGGCTGCTCGCCGCCGGCAATGCGCTAGCCGGACCCGGAGGGTACGGGGGCGCTGGTGGTGGCGGGGTGCCTGGAATCGCCACGAACTACGTCATCCGTCTGCAGGAGAACGTCAAGAAGGCTGACGAAGCCGCTCTTAGGGGTTCCCAACTCATGGCGGACGGCGACTATCAAGGGGCCATCGACCAATACCGAAACGCGCTCGATCTTCTGCCCGACGCTCCGATGACGGAGCAGCGCCGCCGTGCCTACATCCGGCAATTTTCCCGTGCCAGCGTTCTTCTTGCCACCGAGCGTGCCGAAGAGGGGCGCTACCCTGAGGCTCTTGCCCTTGTCGAGGACGTGCTCCAACCCAGCATCGATCCCGACAACATCGACGCCAAGCGGCTCCTTGAGCGGCTCAACGATCCCGATTACTACTCTCCGGCTCTCACGCCGTCCCACCTGGAGCGGGTTCGCCGCGTCAAGCTCGCTCTGAAGACGGCCGAGGGATACATCCTGCTCGGCGACTACGACCGTGCCGACCGGGAGTACAACAAAGCGCTCAACGACGACCGTTACAATACTGCCGCCCGACGCGGGATGGAGAAGAACGAGCGCTACAAGCTCGATTACTACGACCAGGCCTACAACCACACTCGCGCGAAGATGATGCGCGAGATCGCCGCAGGGTGGGAGACTCCGGTTCCGGCCAGTTTGGAGAGCGGGCCGATCGAGCTTCCGACCGACAACGTCACCGCCGACATCCGCCGGAATGAGGAAAAACTCAAAACAATCATCCTTCCGAACGTCGAGTTCGCCGACACGCCCCTTTCGGACGCTATCGATTTCCTTCGGTCGCGGTCCATCGAACTCGATGTCAACGAGCCCGACGTTTCGAAAAAGGGTGTCAACATCATCATCGATGCGGGTCCCGGTGGGGGTATGGGTGCCGCCCCTGCCGCAGAGGCCGACGCTGGCGGCGATGCCTTCGGCGGGTTCGAGGGCGGTGGCATGGGTGGCGGTGGCATGGGCGGCGCTGCCGACACTCGAATTTCCCTTCGTCTCACGAACGTTCCACTGGCTGAGGCCTTGCGCTACACGACTTCCCTCG
>SLGN01000563.1 GCA_007123695.1 Verrucomicrobiales bacterium | reverse complement strand
TTTGCCTGACCGGGAGCTGGCGTGCCTTCCCCCTTTTCGGGCGTTCCGCCCGAGCGGGCCGTTCCCTACGCATGGCCGCAAACTACGCGGTCGGCGACTGCGGATGTAACCGCGGCGTCTTCCGGCGCGTCAACCGGAGCATGCGCTCCGTCCTCCGTTCCGGACCGCGCTCCCGGCGCGCGCTCTTGCTCCCGGCAGCATTCTCCACGCTCGCCCTCTTCGCCGCGGTTTCGACGGCAGGCGCCGATTCGCCTCAGTTGGAGACCGTTTCCGTCGATGGGCGCACCCGCGAGTTCCTCCTCCATGTTCCGGAGGAATTGCCCGAGGGGCCCGCGCCCTTGGTGTTCGTGTTCCACGGCGGCAACGGAGACCCCGTCGGGACGATGCGGCTCACCCGGTTCAACGAGGTCGCCGAGCGCGCACGATTCCTCGTCGTGTATCCGCAGGGCGTCGGCAGGGCGTGGAACGACGGGCGGATCACGCAGGTGACCGAGCCGCACCGAACGGGTGTCGACGACCTCGCTTTCTTCGACTCCCTGCTGGAGCTGATCTCCGCTCGCCACGCTGTCGATGCGCGCCGGGTCTACGCCACCGGCATCTCCAACGGCGGCATCTTCTCCCACTACCTCGCGGCGAACCGTTCCGAGAAGATCGCGGCGATCGCGCCGGTCGTCGGGGGCATCGCGGACCCTTTCCACGAGCGCTTCGCCCCGACGGATCCCGTGAGCGTGCTGATCGTCCAGGGCACCGCCGATCCGCTCGTTCCCTACGATGGCGGACCCATCGCCGCACCCGACCGGAAGGACCGCGGCGGCATTGTCCCGACCGACGAGGCCGTCCGTCTCTGGGTCGAGGCCAATGGCTGCGGTCCCGAGCCCGAGACGGCCTGGTTGCCCGACCGGGACCCGGACGACGGCTGCCTCACCGAATCCCGCACCTGGGGGAACGGACGAAACGGTGCCGAGGTGGTTCTCTGGCGCATCGAGGGCGGCGGGCACACCTGGCCCGGCGGCATTCAATATCTGCCCGTCCGTTTCATCGGTCCCGCGACGCGGGACTTCGGCAGCGCCGAGATCTGGGAATTTCTCCAGCGCCACCGCAAGCCCTGACAGAGCCACCTCCGGGGAAGCCGCAGGACTCTTTCGCCCCCCGGCGCGAGCCTTGGCCCGTCCGACCCGCAAGCGGCGCCGCCATGGCGGGATCGCGGGAACCCGTCCGAATCGGGCCGGTTTTTCCGCGAAGCTGCGCTAACGTAGCGCAAGACGTCACGCCTCGCGGTCTCGTCCGCAGACCTTCGCGGAGTGGGCCGTCACGCGGTTTTCAGCGTAATTCCTTTTGCGGAAAGCGAGATTCTTCGATGCGAACGACCCGAAATTCGACCCCCTGCCTTCTGGCGGCTTCCGTCGGCATTCTCGCATTCGCCGACGTTCCGTGGAGCTGCTCCGCCCCTTCGGAGGAGGGCATCCGGCATTTCGAGGAAAGAATCCGCCCGGTGCTCGCGGAAAAATGCTACGGCTGCCACAGCGCCGATGCCGAGAAGCTGAAGGGCTCGCTCCAGGCCGACCATCTCCAGCATCTTCTCGCCGGCGGCGACAGCGGACCGTCGATCGACCCCGGCCGGCCGGAATCGAGCCTGCTCCTCGAAGCGGTTTCCTACGGGAATCCCGATCTCCGCATGCCGCCCAAGGAAAAGCTGCCCGATTCGGTCGTCGGCGACTTCCGGAAATGGATCGCCGACGGCGCCCCCTGGCCCGACGAAGCGGTGCCGCAGCGCGGAGAGACGCGTGCAGGGGAGGTCTTCGATCTGGAGGCGCGGCGGAAGGAGCATTGGTCGTGGCGTCCCATCGCGAGACCGGATCCGCCCGTGACGGCGGATTCGGAGTGGGCGCGCGGCCCCGTGGACGCCTTCCTGCTCGCCGCGATCGAATCGGCGGGTCTGCGGCCCGCCGAGGCCGCCGACGACCGCACCTGGCTGCGCCGGGTCCACTACGACCTCGTCGGCTTGCCTCCCACCCCCGGAGAGATCGCGGATTTTCTCCGGGACTCCTCGCCCGACCGGCGCGAAAAGGTCGTCGACGCCCTCCTCGGCTCGCCGCGCTTCGGGGAAAAATGGGCGCGCCACTGGATGGACCTGGTGCGCTACGCCGAAACCCACGGCCACGAGTTCGACTACCCCATCGGCCCGGTCCACGAATACCGCGACTACCTCATCCGGGCTTTCAACGCCGACGTTCCCTTCGACCTTTTCGCCAAGGAGCACATCGCCGGCGACCTCCTCGCCTCGCCCCGCCGACATCCCGAAGAGGGCTTCGAGGAGTCCGTCCTCGCCACCGCCTTCTGGTTCCTCAACGACGCCACCCATGCTCCGACCGACGTCCTCGCCGACGAGGCCGAGCACCAGGCCGCGCAGATCGACGTCTACGCCAAGACCTTTCTCGGGCTCACCGTTTCCTGCGCGCGCTGCCACGACCACAAGTTCGACGCCATCTCCACCGCCGACTACTACGCCCTGACCGGCTACCTCCGCAGCGGCGCCCGCACCGAGCGGTCCATCGACCCCGGAGGCCGCCGCGCCGCCGCCGCCGCGCGGCAGCGCGAATTGCTCGCCAAGGCCGAC
Source organism: Verrucomicrobiales bacterium (assembly GCA_007123695.1). GTDB lineage: Bacteria > Verrucomicrobiota > Verrucomicrobiia > Verrucomicrobiales > DEV007 > Arctic95D-9. The sequence goes on along the minus strand of SLGN01000563.1, from coordinate 6,320 downwards.
GCCGCTCTCCCGCCCGCCGAGGCCTCGTCGCTCCCTGCGGCGGGAAGCGCCGGGGAAACCGCGAAAACGGATCCCGGGCTCTTCGCCGACTTCGCGGGCGAGGCGCTGCCTCCGGGCTGGACCCGCATCGGCGAGGCCTTCGCCCCGACCGGTACGACGCCGAAGTTCACGCTCGAGGAAGGAGGCCGCCTCACCACGCCCGGCACCGTCTCCAGCGTCCGCCTCGGCGAGGCCCACAGCGGGGTGCTCCGGTCGCCGGTCTTCACCATCGCGGACGACACCATCCACGTGCGGCTGCGGGCCAAGGGCGGAATGATGCGCGTCGTCATCGACAGCTACCACATGGCGGTCCACTCGCCGCTGCTCTTCCGCGGCACGATCCACAAGGACCTCGACACCGGCGGCGAATTCGTCTGGATGCGCTTCGAGCAGGACCTCCGCAAATACCGGGGCCACCGCGCCTACATCGAGTTCGTCGATCCCGGCCCGGGCTATTTCGAAATCGACGAGATCCGCTTCGGCAAGCCCGGCCCCGACGCGCCCCGCCCCCCGGCGCCGGAGCCACCCGCCCTTTCCGGAGAAGTCGAGGCCCTGCTCGCCGAGGGACGCCGGATCGGCGCGTCGCTGCCGCCCGAACGCTTCGCCGTGACCATGGCCGAGACCACGCCGCAGACCGCCCGCGTCTACCTCCGCGGCAGCCACCGCACCCTCGGCGAAGAGGTGCCGCGCCGCTTCCTCACCGCTCTCGGCGGCCGCGAGGGCGACCGCCTCGTCCTCGCCGAGGCGACCGCCTCCGCCGAAAATCCCCTCTTCGCCCGGGTCGCCGTCAACCGGATCTGGCACCACCTCTTCGGGCGCGGCCTCGTTCCCAGTGTCGACGACTTCGGCCCCATGGGACAGGCGCCGAGCCATCCCGAACTGCTCGACTGGCTCGCCTCGGAATTCGCCGCGACCGGCTGGTCGGTGAAGTCGACGGTCCGTTCCCTCGTCCTGACAAACGCCTACGCCCAGTCCTCCTCGCCGCATCCCTCGCTCGAGCCCCGCGACCTCGCCGAGATCGACCCGTCCAACGCGCTGCTCCACCGCATGCCGGTCCGGCGGCTCGTCGCCGAAGCCATCCGCGATTCCATCCTCGCGGTGTCCGGCTCGCTCGACCCCGCGCCCTTCGGCCCCTCCGTCCCGACCCATCGCACCGACTTCATGACCGGGCGCGGCGCGCGCGCCAGCGGGCCCCTCGACGGCGCCGGCCGCCGCACCGTCTACGGAGCCGTCTACCGGAACTTCCTCCCGCCCCTGCTCACCACCTTCGACATGCCCAATCCCTTCGGACCCAAGGGCTCCCGCAGCGTCTCGAACGTTCCCGCCCAGGCCCTCGCCCTGATGAACGATCCCTTCGTCATCGAGCAGGCCGCCAAGTGGGGCGCCCGGATCCATGGGGAGCTCGCGCCGGACGACGAGGCCCGCCTCGCCGCCATGTTCGAATCCGCCACCGGACGAGAGCCCTCGCCGTCGGTCCTTGCCACCCTCGCCGATTTCCTCCGCGAGCAGTCCGGACTCCACGGCGCGAGCGACGAGAGGGTCTGGTCCGACCTCGCCCACGCGCTCTTCAACTCGAAGGACTTTCTCTACCTCCGCTGAACCATGCACTGCCGACGTTTTCCCCGCGCCCCCCTCTCGCGTCGCGAGATGCTCTCGCGCTGCGCCCTCGGCTTCGGCGGGGTCGCCCTGCACGCGCTGCTGCACGAAGAGGCCGCCGCCGCCCCCGCCCCGGCCGATCCGCTGGGGCCCCGCGTCCCGCACTTCGCGCCCCGGGCGCGCAACGTGATCTTCCTCTACATGGACGGCGGCCCCTCGCACGTAGACACCTTCGACCACAAGCCCCTCCTCGGGAAATACCACGGACGCGACCCCCGCGAAGTCATCGGCGAGCTTGCCCCGACCCAGTTCGACAACGTCGGAAAGGTGCTCAAGAGCCAATGGGCCTTCCGCCGCCGGGGAGAGAGCGGCGCATGGGTCAGCGAGCTCTTTCCGCACCTCGCCTCCCGCGAGGTCGTCGACGAGATCGCCTTCGTCAAATCGATGACCTCGCGCTTCTCCGAACACACCTCGGCGAACTACTTCCTCCACACCGGCAGCGGCCTCCAGGGCCGGCCCAGCATGGGCGCCTGGCTCGGCTACGGACTGGGCACGTCGAACCGCAACCTGCCGGGCTTCGTCGTCCTCAACGGCGGACTCATCCCGCCGGGCGGACTCGACTGCTTCGGGTCCGGCTTTCTTCCCGCCGCCTACCAGGGCTCCGTCTTTCTGCCGCGCGAACAGCCCATCGCCAACATCCGGCCGAGCGAGCCGGATCCCGCGATGCAGCGCAACAAGCTCCGCCTCGTCGCCGCGCTCGACCATGCCTCCCTCGCCGAAGGCGGGCACGATCCCCAGGTCGAGGGCGCCATCGGCAACTACGAAACCGCGTTCCGCATGCAGGCCTCCGTGCCCGAGCTGATGGACCTGCGCGGCGAGCCCGATTCCGTCAAGGAACTCTACGGACTCGGGGCCGACTACGAAAACACGCGCACCTTCGGGCTCCAGTGCCTGCTCGCGCGGCGCCTCGTCGAGCGCGGCGTGCGGTTCATCGAGCTGACCTGCCCCAGCGGCAACGGCGACCGGTGGGACCAGCACGGCAAGCTCTTCGACGGCCACACGAAGAACTGCCTCACCATCGACCAGCCCATCGCCGCCTTGATCAAGGACCTGCGGCGCACCGGGCTGCTCGAGTCCACCCTCGTGGTCTGGGCCGGAGAATTCGGGCGCACGCCCTTCGCCCAGGGCAAGGACGGCCGCGACCACAACCCGTTCGGCTTCACCGTGTGGATGGCCGGAGGCGGCGTCAAGGGCGGCGCCAGCGTCGGCGCCACCGACGAATGGGGCTACCGCGCGGTGCAGGACCGCTACGAGATCCACGATCTCCACGCGACCATGCTGCACCTGCTCGGCATCGACCACACCCGCAGCACCTTCCGTTTCGGCGGCCGCGACATGCGCCTGACCGACGTCCACGGCCACCTCATCGACGGCATCCTCGCCTGATCCCGCCCGCCCGGCGGCAAGCCGCACCTGCATCTCCGCGCCCATGCCTCTCCCGATTCTTGACGCGGCCGCGTCAAGAATCGGGGAATGTCGGTCGGGCGAAGGAGAAGACCGGGGCGTCTCCCGGGCGCGCCATCCGGCGGCGGCGACTTCGGTGAGAATGGACGCTTCCCTCGTTCCCAACGGGCCGGAGGTCTGCGACGGAATTCGACCACTGAGGGGAGCGAAGGCTTTCGCTGACAAAAGCCTCCTGCGTCCTCCATGGCGAAGCAGTCTTGACAAGCCGATGGAAAATTGTTTTCCTGAACACTCTCCCATGGGCGTGACCCGAACATCTCCAGCGGCGGAAAAGATCGCCCTCTTCCGGTCGCTCTTCCGGGGGCGCGGCGAAGTTCATGCGCGGCGCTTCGAGAGCGTGAAGACGGGCCGGGCCGGCTACTCCCCCGCCTGCGGCAACGAATGGGCGCGGGGTCTCTGCGAAAAGCCGCGCGTCAAGTGCGGCGACTGCCGGCACCAGCGCTGGCTGCCTCTTGACGACGAGGTGCTGCGCTGGCACCTGTCGGGCGAGGACGACCGGGGGCGTCCCTTCGTCGCCGGGGTCTATCCGATGTTGCTGGACGAGCACTGCCACTTCCTCGCGGTCGATTTCGACAAGGGCGATTGGGCCGCCGACGCCCTCGCTTATCTGGAGACCTGCCGACGCCTCGGCGTCCCGGCGGCGCTGGAGCGTTCGCGCTCGGGAGCGGGAGGGCATGTTTGGATCTTTTTCGAGGAAGCGGTGCCGGCCTTTCTCGCCCGGCAGCTCGGCGCCCATCTTCTGACCGAGACGATGGAGCGCCGCCCCGAGACGGGCCTCGCATCCTACGACCGCTTTTTCCCCAACCAAGACACGCTGCCCCAGGGCGGCTTCGGCAACCTCATCGCCCTGCCTTTGCAGAAAGAGGCGCGGGACGCAGGCAACAGCGTCTTCGTCGATGGAGATCTGAAGCACCATCCGGACCAGTGGGACTTCCTTTCTTCGATCCAGCGGGTGGGCCTCCCGCAACTCGAGGATCGGGTGCGGCGGGCGGCGGCGCAGGACCGCATCCTCGGCGTGCGCCGGGTCGCGCCGGACGAGGAAACGGAGGATGCCGCCACGCCTTGGTTCTGGTCGCCCACGCGGAAGAGCCGGTCTCCTGTTCGCGGCAAAATGCCCGAGTCCCTCGAACTGGTACTCTCCGACCAGATCTACGTCCCCAAGTCGCCCCTGCCGCCTGCCTTGCGCAATGCGCTGACGCGGCTCGCGGCCTTTCAGAATCCCGAATTCTACCGGGCCCAGGCGATGCGGCTTTCCACGCACGACAAGCCCCGCATCGTCGCCTGCGCCGAAGACCTGCCGCAGCATCTCGGCCTGCCGCGCGGCTGCCTCGATGAGGCGGTCGCGCTGCTGGACGAGCTGGGCATCCGCCACACCCTGCGCGACGAGCGCTGCGGGGGAGAGCCCTTGGACGTGGCATTCGCAGGCGAGTTGAGGGAAGAGCAGCAGCGGGCCGCCGAGGCGATGTTGGCAAACGATTTCGGCGTGCTCGCGGCGACGACCGCCTTCGGCAAGACGGTGCTCGCGGCCTGGCTGATCGCCCAGCGCGGGGTGAGCACGCTCGTGCTGGTGCATCGCCGCCAGCTCATGGAGCAGTGGGTGGAGCGGCTGGCGCAGTTCCTCGCCTTGGACCCGAAGGAGATCGGGCGCTGGGGCGGTGGCAAGAAGCGGCTCACGGGACGGATCGACATCGCCCTGATCCAGAGTCTGGTGCGCAAGGGCGAGGTCGAGGATCTCGTGGCGGGCTACGGGCATCTCGTCATCGACGAATGCCACCATCTTTCGGCGCGCAGCTTCGAGCTGGTGGCACGGCGGGCCAAGGCTCGATACGTCGTCGGCCTCTCGGCCACGGTGACCCGCAAGGACGGGCATCACCCCATCGTCTTCATGCAATGCGGCCCGGTGCGTCACCGCGTCGATGCCCGCGAGCAGGCGGCGCGGCGCCCCTTCACGCACGAGGTGCTGGTGCGGCCCACCGGCTTCGTGCCTCCCGGCGAGGCCGAGGAGGATCGGCGCAAGGAGTTCCAAAGGCTCTGCGACGCGCTCGCCCACTCGGAACCGCGCAACCGGATGATCGTCGGCGAAGTCGCCGAGGCGGTTCGCGAGGGGAGGCACCCGCTGGTGCTGACCGAGCGCACTTCGCATTTGGAGACCTTGGCGGAGCTGCTGCGACCGGAGTTCGGGGAGGTCGTCGTTCTGCGTGGTGGCACTTCGAAAAAGGCGCTCGCCGCCGCGCTGGAGCAGCTCCGGGAACCGCCCGACACCCGAGGCAGGGTCGTGGTGGCGACGGGCCGCTTCGTCGGCGAAGGCTTCGACGAGGCGAGGCTCGACACCCTGTTCCTCACCATGCCGGTCTCCTGGCGCGGCACCGTGGCGCAGTATGCCGGTCGCCTTCACCGGCTCCACCACGGCAAGCGTGTCGTGCGAGTCCACGACTACGCCGACCTCGAGGCGCCGATGCTGGAGCGGATGTTCGAGAAACGCTGCGCCGGCTACGAGGCGGTGGGCTATGCCGTCTTGCTGCCCGCCAGCGCCCTGCCGGGCTGGCCCGCCGAGGTGCCGCTGCCCGTGACCCCCGAATGGAAACGCGACTACGCCGCCAGCGTGAGGCGGCTCGTGCGCGACGGCGTCGACGCGCCTTTGGGGCGGCTCTTCGTCGCGGCGGCCCGCGAGCCCGCGCCCGACGCCGAGGGCGCCGCCCGCGCCCGCAGCGCGAGCGAGGCCTTTCTCTCCCGCAGGCTGGAGACCTTGCCGGAGCTGGCAGGACGGTTTCGGCTCAACGCCCTGCTGCCGATCCCCTTCGACGACCGCGGGCGCATGGAGATCGATCTGCTCTGCGAGTCCGCGAGGCTGGCGGTCGAGATCGACGGGCCGCAGCACCTCGGCGACCCCGATGCCTACCGCCGCGACCGTCGCAAGGACGCCCTGCTGCAAAGCCACGGCTGGATGGTGCTGCGTTTCCTCGCCGAGGATCTCGGCAAGCGACTCGACGAGGTGCTGGACACGATCCTGCGTGCGACGGCACCGGAGGCGAGGAACGCGAAGGGACAAAGGCTCCAAGCCCCCATCGAATCCAAATAGCCCAAACGCTCTCGGGGCGCCGGGGGAGCTGGCGACTTCGGCACCTCAGGGATGACCGCCCTCGTGCATCGTTCTATAAATA
>SLGN01000481.1 GCA_007123695.1 Verrucomicrobiales bacterium | reverse complement strand
TCGACGAGGAGGATGGCTCTGTCGCCGGGGCTCTTGGTGGGGGGATTCGAGCCGTTCATTGGGCGGTAGGATCGGTCCCGGCGTCGGGGATGCCGGGGAGTTCGGGGAAGGATTGGACGGGTGCGGAGGGAGACCGCCCCGCTTTCTATTCTGCTTTGCGGGGCGCGATTTTGCAAGCTTCGCGTCAAGGGGGAGGAGGAACCGTCGGCGAGAACGGGGCGCCTACGCAGAAGCGGAAGCAGGCTCCCTGGTCCGGGGCCGCCTCCGCGCGGATCCAGCCGCCGTGGCGGTGGAGGATCCTCTGCACCGTCGCCAGGCCGACGCCCGTCCCCGGGAACTCCGAGGCCCCGTGGAGGCGCTGGAAGGCCCCGAAGAGCTTGCCGGCGTATTTCATGTCGAAGCCCACCCCGTTGTCGCGGACGAAGAACTCGGGGCCTCCGCAGCCGGGATCGGGCTCTCCGGCGCCGAATTCGATGCGGGCCTGCTCGCGCCGCGAGCTGAACTTCCACGCGTTCTCCAGCAGGTTGCGCAGCGCGAGTTCGAGCAGGTTCGCGTCGCCTTCGGCGACGAGGCCCTCCTCGACGACGGTCTCCACCCGCCGGTCGGTATCCTGCGCCGCCAGATCCACAAGAATTCGCCTCGCTGTGCCGGAGATGTCGACAGGCACGCGCTTCATCGTGGCTCGCGATACGCGGGAGAGGTCGAGGAGGTCGTCGATGAGCGTCCCCATGCGCTGGGTGGCGGCGCGGATCCTTGCGAGATGCCCCAGTTCCTCCGGCGCGAGCTTGCCCGCGCTGTCTTCGGCCAAGGCGAGGCTGAACCCGTCGATCGCCCGCAGGGGGGAGCGAAGATCGTGCGAGACCGAGTAGGAGAACGCCTCCAGCTCCGAGTTCGCCGCCTCGAGAGCATTGCGGGCGCTCTTCAGGTCGCTGATCTCGAAGAGAGTGGACCGGCTCATGACGAACGCGCCGTGCTTGTCGGTCACGGCGGTGGCGCTCAACAGCACGGGCAGGATGCTGCCGTCTTTTCGGACGAGGTCGAACTCGAGGCCGGCGATCGCGCCTTCCGCCATGAACCGGGGGTAATTTTCGCGGAAACGCGCGACGCCTTCCGCAGTGAGCAAGTCGGGGAAGCGCATGCGGCCGAGGATCTCCTCGGGCTCGTAGCCGAGCCAGTCGAGCTCGGTTTGGTTGATGCGCCGGAAAACGCCCTCCGCGTCGAGCGAGTGGTAGCCGCAGGGGGCGAGGTGGTAGATGTCGCCGATCTGGATGGCGTAGCGCCGCAAGGCCGCGAGCACTGCGACGACGAGTCCCCCCAGCAGGGAGGCGAAGAGGATGACCAGCCCGTAGCGGCGCCGGTGGTCGGCCAGCGCCTCCTCGCGTCCCCGGAAAGCCTCGCGGACCGGCTGCTGCGTGACGACGCCCCAGCCATGGGCACGGACAGGCTCGAAAGCCGCGAGAGTCGGCTCGTCGCCGAACGGGCAAGGCGTCTCCAGCACGCCGCGCTCCCCCCGCAGCACCCTCTGCACGGCAAGGACGTGGCCGAGGTCCGCCCCGTCTTCTCCGCTGGATTTCGGGTGCGCCACGACGCGGCCCCTCTGGTCGATGAAATAGACGAAGCCGGAGGGACCGTGCGACACCTCCGAACTCCAGTCGAGGAGGGTTTCGACCCGGACTTGCAGCACCATCACTCCGATGGGGCGCCCGGCGTCCGTTCCGTTCTCGGCTGCGCTGGCGAAGACAGGGACGGCTGCCGCGACGACTCTGAGCTGCGGCGGCGCGGCGCGTAGGTAGGTCTCGGAAACGTAGGGCCTCCAGCCTTCGCTGACGCCGAGATACCAGTCCCGGTGGGCGAAGTTCTCGCCGCGCGCGTCCGGCAAGGCCGGCCAATCCGCCCGAAGGGTCCCCCCGGGGTCGGCGAGGAAGATTCGCTCGATATAGGGCAGGTCGAGCGGGACCCGCTCCAGGTTCTGGATAGCCCCCTCCCAATCCCCGGCTGCGATGTGGTCGCGCAACTGGGTCCGGCCCGCCAGCGCCAGCCCGACATCGACCAGGTTGTCGAGCCGAGACTCCAGAGCCAGCGCCGAGAGATGGGCGAGCGATTGGCGGCGCTCGAAAGCCATTGCGGTCAGGGACCCATGGAGCTGGCGGTGCCCAAGGAAACCGACAGAGACGACCGGGGCGACGACGGCGAGGAAAGCCGCGACGAGCCAGGGCGGAGTCGCGAACCGGAGCAGCCAGCGCTCCGCCGCGGAACTGCCGGACAGGATGGCGAAGCGGCCGTTCATGGAGACGCACGATCTTCGACATCCCGGCCCAGCGCAGCGCCGATGGTGCGCAGCAGGGAATCGGCGGTGTAGGGTTTCGGGATGAAGTTCTTCACGCCGGCGTTCGCAGCCTTGAAGACCATGCCGTTGGCGTTGAGGCCGCTCGCGGCGACGATGCGGACATCCGGGTCGAGGCGCTGGATCACCCGGATCATGGTGGGGCCGTCCATCACCGGCATCATCATGTCGGTGAGGACGAGGTCGATCTCGTCGCGGTGCCGGGCGTAGACGGCGACGCCATCGGCCCCGTCGCAGGCCGAGAGCACCCGGTAGCCGAAAGTCAATAGCGTCTGGGAGGTGATGTCGCGCACCACTGCCTCGTCGTCGACGACCATCACGGTCTCCCCCGCGCCGCGCGGCGGGTCCCCGTCGATCCGCTCGGCAGGGCGCTCAGCGGCGCCTTCGCAGGCGGGAAAATAAAGACGGAAGCAAGTGCCCTTGCCGGGCTCGCTATAGATGCGGATGAAGCCGCCGTGGCTTTTGACGATCGCCATCGAGGTGGACAGCCCGAGCCCGGTTCCCGAACCGACCTCCTTGGTGGTGAAGAACGGTTCGAAAATGCGGTCCACGACTTCGGGAGGCATGCCCGATCCGGTGTCCTCCACAGCGACCACGACGTAGGGGCCCGGCGCGGCCTCCTTGTTCATCGCCGCATACTGCTCGTCCAGCGACTCGTTGTAGGTTCGGAAGGCCAGTCGACCGCCTTCGGGCATGGCGTCGCGCGCGTTCACCGCGAGGTTGAGTAGTACCTGGTGGACCTGGGTTGAATCGCCCAGCACCGATCGGAGGTCCAGCGCCAGGTCGGTCTCCACCTCGATGCTCTTAGGGAAGGTCTCGCTCGCGATCTTGACGATCTCCTCGACCAGCGCGGCGATCTCGAGGCTGCGCTGCTGGCCGTCCACGCCCCGACCAAAGGCGAGCACCTGCTTCACCATGTCCGCCCCTCGCATGGCGCTCCGCTCCAGAGCCTCGAGCAGCTCCCTGCGCTCCGGCGACTGGGCCTCGGCCTTGAGCAGGTCGACGGACATGAGGATGGGCGTGAGCACGTTGTTGAGATCGTGCGCGATGCCGCCGGCGAGCGTGCCGAGGCTCTCCATGCGCTGGGCCCGCATGAACTGGCGCTCCAACTGGCGCTGCTCGGTGATGTCGGTGTTGATCGCGAGGACCGATGCGGGAGCCCCCGCATCGTCGCGCAGCAAGGTCCAACTGCCCTTCACGATCCGAAGGCGCCCTTCCTTGTCGATCTGCTCGAGCTCCCCCGTCCATCTGCCCTCCTTCAAGACGAGGCGGGTCGCCTCTTGGAAGCGCTCGAGCTGGTCTGGCGTGTCGTAGAGAAGGTCGGCGACGGAGCGTCCCACCGCCTCCTCGCGGCGATGGCCGTAGAGGCGCTCGGCGCCCAGGTTCCAAGAGGAAATGCGGTGGTCCAAGTCGCGCACAAGGATCGCGTCGTGTGCTTCGTCGAGCAGCAGCGCCTGCTCGCGCATCCGGACCCGCGCTTCGTTGATTTCGGTGATGTCAGTCATCCCGCCGATCATGCGAGACGGGCGCCCGGAGGCGTCGTGCAGGACTTCGCCCCGGTCGAGCACGTGGACCACGCTGCCGTCTGCGTGCAGCATCCGGTAGGCGTCCTCCCAGGAGACCTCCCCTCCGTCGATCACTGCGTGGATGCCGGCGACGACGCGGTCCACGTCTTCGGGATGGATGCAGTCGGTCCACGACTCCGGCCCTTCGGGCGTCTCGCCGCGCTTGCGTCCCAGCAATCGTTCGTAGCCTTCGTTCCAAGCCACCCTGCCGGTGGTGAAATCCCACTCCCACAAGGCGTCGTTGGTGGCGCGGGAGACAAGCCTGAATCGCTCTTCGCTTTCGAGCAGGCGTTGCTCGGCGATTTTGCGCTCGGTGATGTCGGTGACGGCGACCGCCAAATAGGGGGCTCCGCCCTCGGTCTCGAGCCGCAGCTCGCCCAGCTCGTGAACCCACCGCGTCGAGCCGTCGGGCAGCCTCACTCGATGGTCGGCCTCCTGCCGCCCTTCCCCGGCGAGAATCTGGCGGTGGAGATCCCGGACCCGCTCCCTCTCCTCGACCGGGATCGCCGAGAGAAAGCGTTCGTAGTCCAGCAGGCAGGCAGGCGACGAGATGCCGAAGATCGCAAGGGCCTCCGAAGAACAGGTCACTCGTTTCAGCCCCTCGTCGATTTCCAGGCTGCCGAACCTCGCGATTTTCTGCGTCAGGGCGAGCCGCTTCTCGCTCGTGCGCAACGCCTCCTCGACCGCGATCTGATCGGTGACGTCGATGGCCAGCACCAAGCCCTCGCGGCGGCGCCCGACGGCGATGACGTAGCAAGAGATGTCCATGCGGACGATGCGACCGTCCTTGACGCGGTGGCGCCAGACTCCTCGGTGCTGCACTCCGTCGCCCAGCGTCGAGACGCTCTCGCGCAGGGAGGCGACGTCCTCGAGGGGTCTGATGTCCTCCAGCGTCATCGCGAGGAATTCCTCCCGGGAGTAGCCGTAGTGCTTTACGGCGGCTTCGTTCACCTCGATGAATCGCAGCGTCTCCAGGTCGAACACCCACATGGGCTGGGGATTGCTGGCGAAGAGGAGGCGGTAGCGTTGCTCGCTGCGCTCCACGGTCGATCGCGTGAGCACACGGTCGAAATGGGAGCGGAGCATCGCCGCCACGGACTCGACCATTTGCCGCTCCTCCTCCAGGAAGGCGGGCTCGCCCGCCGTCTCGGGTCCGGTCCACACGGCGCGAATGATTCCGGAGCTGCCGTTGTGGCATAAGAACGGTGCGCTGATGGAGGGCCAAGCAGGCGAATCGCCGCCCGCCTTTCGGGCCGTCTCTCCGTAGGCGACCTCCACGTCGCAATGCTCCGGATGGCGCATCGCCTCGCGCAACAACGACGCGATCCTGCGGAGGAGCGCTTGATCGGGAAGCTCGTTGCTGTTCAGAAGCCGCGAGGTCTCGTGGAGGGCCTGGAGTTCCTTCACCCGTTCGCGAAGGTCGCTCAGGACCCTCGCGTGCTCCGCCTCCCGGCTCTTTCGCTCGGTGATGTCGCGCTCCACCGCCATGAAATGGGTGGTCTTGCCTCCGGCGTCCCGGACCGGAACGACCTCCAGCTCCAGCCAGAACGGCGTGCCGTCCTTGGCGTAGTTAACCAACTCCACCCGGCAGACCTCCCGGCGGACGAGGGCCTCGCGGATCCGCGCTAGCGCTTCGCGCTGGGTGTCCTTTCCCTGAAGGAATCGAGGGGAGCGGCCGAGCACCTCTTCGATGGCGTAGCCCGTCTTGCGGAGGAAGGCCGGATTGGCGTAGACGATGCGCGGCCCGGGCTCGTCGATAGGATCCGCCTCCGTGATCAGCACGAGATCGTTCAAGTGGGCGACGCAGGCCCCCAGCACCCGCAGATCCGAAAGCGCCGCCTGCTCGAGGGGGAGGGCGCCGGACTCCCGGGCTTGCTCAGCATCCGGGGCTTCGCGCCCCCCGGAGGAGCCAACGCCAGCTCCGTGCGCAACGGCTTTTGGCGGGCGTTCTTCGTTTTCGTTCATCGGCGGCGATCAGGGGGCACGCAGTCGTTTCCAGCATCTTGGCATGGATCCGGCGGCGGTGGCAAGAGAATCTATCTGCGGATGATCCCTGGCTGGCTTCAAAACTCAAAGCTGCTTTCTGCGATTCCTTCGGTGGCTCCGTTGCTGGAACGCCTCGATCAAGAGCCTCGTTTCCGGATGGCTTGGGTTGTGAAGACGCAGCTCGGAGAGGTTCACCTCCCAGTTCAGAGTCGCGAGGAATTTTCCTCTTAGGTTTTCGGAGTGGCAGCCGAAGTGCATGGGCAAGATGCCCATGCTACGGTTCTTGCTCCCACGCGTAGGCCGTTCACCGTCAACCGTTCAGTTCACCGCCCCCGTACGCCGCCGACCCCGGCACCCGCCTCCGCTCCGCCTTTTCCCCGCCGCAACTGCGCGACATCTTCGGGATTGCCGAAGAGGGGTAAATTTTGTAGCATCATCTTCCTATTCCCACCCCATGAACAATCCGACCCCCACCACCACCACCGATCGCCGCAGCGTCCTGAAATACGGAGCCGGCTTCGGCCTCGCCCTCGCCTGGCCCAACTCCCGCGTCCTCGGCGCGAACGACGACATCCGCATCGGCGTGATCGGGGTCAACGGTCGCGGCCAGTCCCACATCAGCGGCTTCAGCGGGATGAAGGGCGTGCGCCTGACCGCCCTCTGCGACGCCGACCCCAACGTGCTCGACGCCCGCGTCACCGCCGCCTCCGACAAGCAGGGCTTCGCGGTCAAGGGCTACGTAGACATGCGGGAGATGTTCGAGAAGGGCGACATCGACGCTATGTCCACCGCGACCCCGAACCACTGGCACACCCTCTCGGGGGTCTGGGCGATCCAGGCCGGCAAGGATGCCTACATCGAGAAGCCGATTTCCCACAACGTGTGGGAGGGACGCCAACTCGTGAAGCTCGCGCGCAAGGAGAAGAAGATCTGCCAGGGCGGCACGCAGAGCCGCTCCATCGGCTCGATCCAGGCGGCGGTGAAGTTCGTCCAGGACGGCAAGCTCGGAAAGATCAAGTTCGTCAAGGGCATGTGCTACAAAGCCCGCCAATCCATCGGCCAAGGCGGCGGCGGGACCATCCCCGACGGCGTCGATTACGATCTCTGGTGCGGACCGGCCGAGCTCGAGTCGCCCCTGCGCCGCAAGCGCTTCCACTACGACTGGCACTGGTTCTACGCCTACGGCAACGGCGACATGGGCAACCAGGGCATCCACCAGATGGACGTGGCCCGCTGGTATCTCGGCGAGAACACCATCGCCCCGCGCACCCTCAGCATCGGCGGACGCCTCGGCTACGAGGACGACGGCGAGACGCCGAACACGCAGCTCGTCTGGCACGACTACGACTCGGCGCCCCTCTTCTTCGAGACCCGCGGCCTGCCCAAGAGCAAGGAGGCGCAGGCGGACTGGGGCAAGAACATGGAGTCTCCCGAGGAGTTCGAAGGCCTCAGCGGAGTCGGCGTCGTCGTCGCCTGCGAGGGCGGCTACGTCTACACCGGGGCCGGGGGCCAAGTGAAGGTGAAGGACAAGGACGGCAAGGACATGCCCAGTCCGGAAGCCTTCAAGACGGAGAACATCTTCGAGAACTTCATCACCGCGGTGCGCAGCCGCAAGGTCGAGGAGCAGTATGCCGACTGCGAGGAGACGCACCTCTCCAGCGCCCTCTGCCACACCGGGCTGATCTCGCACCGCCTCGGCGCGGCGATGAAGAAGGGCGAGGTCCTCGAGCAGATCAAGGGCGACGCCCTGCTCGCCGATCGCTTCGGCTCCATGGCCGACCACCTCGGCCGCAACGGGGTCGACCTGGCGAAAGAAGACATCGTGCTCGGCCCCATGCTGAAGTTCAATCCGGAAACGGAATGGGCCGAAGGCAACGGAGACCTCGACTCCATCGCCAACGCCCTCGCCACCCGCGAATACCGCGCGCCCTTCGTGGTGCCGGAAGTGCTCTGATCCGCCCGCCGCGCCGGCGCCCCTACCCCAGGTCGGGGCGTCGGCCGGGCCATCGCCCGCGCAGCAGGATCGCGAGGGCCCAGAGCAGCAGCACGGCGGACCCCGCCGCGAGCGGCAGGCGAGGATGCTGTCTCAGCACCTTGGGCCATTGGCTCTTTACCGCGAAGGTGTCGGCCGGCCAGGAGAGGTTGACGAACGCGCTGCGGTCGGCACCGAGCGGGGCGGCGGCACGCAGCTTGAGGACGGATCCCGCCGCGCTGGCCAGCCCGAGCGGAGCGCTCGGCCTCGAACCGTCGGCGGGGCCAGTGACGGCGAAGCCGTAGTGCGTGAATTCGACGCCTTCGGGCAGCCGCACCGTGGCCGAGAGTTCGTCGAGGGCCAGGGCCGGGAGCGGGCCGACGAGGTCGATGCTCGCGTTCAGCCCGTCCTCGCCACGGCGCCAGTCGCCCTGCATCCGCCCGCGCACGAGGTAGTCGTGGGCGCCGTGACCGAGCTCCACCTCGGGCGATCCGAGGTAGAGGGAGACGAAGCCGTCGCGCCGCTCGATGCGGAAGGGCTCGGTCTCGCCGCCGCGGCTCGCCCCGAGGATCTCCAGCTCGCTGTCGAGGACGAGCCCGCCCGGCCCCCGGAAGGCGGTGAGGTAGTTGAGGACCGGACCGCGCTTGATTTCGCCTCCACCGACCAAAAGACGGAAGCGCTGCTCGAAGACCACGCTGCCGTCGCGCCGGATCTCGTAGTCGGCCGAGAGGGAGAGGATGCGCTCGGGCTTTTCGTCGCCCGGCGCCGCGTCGGGGGCCGCAACCACCACCTCCGTTTCCTCCCCCGGCTCCGCCCCGACATCGGCGCGGAGTTGGGGAAAGGCCACGGCAGCGAGGACGGCGACGGCCACGAACGCTGTCGCCGCAGCAGAGCCTCGCGGGACGCGGAAGGCCGGGAGCCGGGGAAAGCACGGTCGGTTCATGCGGGAGCGGGCCGACGAACCGGGATCATCTCGTGCCTCCGGAATTGGCGGGGCGGGGCGTGCCGCTCGCCGCGACTTCGCCGGGACCGAGGGGGCGGGGCGCGGCGGAGATGCGGCCCGACCCGCTCAGTCCGAAACGCTGCGGCTCGTACATCGCCTCGATCTTGG
>SLGN01000244.1 GCA_007123695.1 Verrucomicrobiales bacterium | reverse complement strand
GATCATCCCGAGGTCGCCACCGACCTCAACAACCTCGCTTCGTTGCTGCAAGCCACCAACCGCCTCGCGGAAGCCGAGCCGCTGAAGCGCCGGGCGCTGGCCATCGATGAAGCCAGCTACGGCCCGGATCATCCCAAGATCGCCACCCGCCTCAACAATCTCACGCAGTTGCTGAGATCCACCAACCGCCTGGCGGAAGCCGAGCCGCTGATGCGCCGGCATTTGGAGATCTTCTTCCAATTCACCGCCGCCACCGGCCATCCGCACCCGCATCTGCGAGCCGTCAACAACAACTACGCCGCCCTGCTCGGTGCCATGGGCCGCAGCCCGGAGGAAATCCAAACCGCCCTCGACGATCTCGCCCACCGCCACGGCTTGCGACGAGCCGATCATTAGAATCCTCGCTATCGAACATTTTCTCCTACTCCCCTCATTTTTGCGTTCTCTGCGTTCCTTTGCGGCCAATCCAACAGGGTGCCGTAAGTCTGCCGTAGCGATCAAGTCAGGTGCATCCGGTCGAATCAAACTGGTCAGGGTTTTGAATGTTGAATGTTCCGCCTCCCTCCCTCACCGCGTCCGGAAGGTCCGGCTCTCGACGAGGGCGAGGAGGAGGTCGCGGAAGCCGCCTTGTTCTTCGATGACGCGATCGACGATGGCGTCGATCTCCTGCTTCTCGGCGTAGGAGGGGGCTCGGCCGGTGGCGTAGATGATGAGCTTTTCAGCGAGGCAATGGCCGAAGATCTCGATGTTCCCTGCGAGCCAGCGTTTGAGATCGACGAAGCCGGCGATCTCGGTGCCGTCGGGGAGGACGCCGCCGGGCTCGATGGGGGCCTCGATGCCGGGCCAGGTGTCGCGCCAGCGGCCGACGGGGTCGAAGTTTTCCAAGGCGAAGCCGATAGGGTCGATGTGGGCATGGCAGCCGCGGCAGTCGGCGGCTTCGGTGTGGGCGGAGAGCAGCTCGCGCGGGGTGGTGGCGCCGCGGGTGTCGGGGGTGAGGGCGGGCACGTCGCTGGGCACCGGCGGCAGGGGGGTGCCGAGGAGGTGCTCCACGAACCAGGCGCCGCGCAGCACGGGCTGGGTATCGACGCCGTTGGCGGTGGCGGTCATCACCGCCGACATGCCGAGGAGGCCGCCGATGCGCCCGCCGCGCGGAATGGGGAGGCGCTCGACGCGCTCGCGTCCGCCGCGCGGGGGGGCGGCGGCACTTCCGTTCTGGTCGCCGCCTTCACCCGCGGGCGCTTCGTAGCCGTAGATCTCGCTGGCGAAGCCGGGGGTGGTGAGGAGGAAGGGCGGATCGATGAAGTCGGCTAGGGGCCGGTTGTGGGCGACCATGTCGTAGAAGAAGCGCTCGGCCTCGGCTTTGGCGGCGGCGACTTCCTCGGGTCCGAAGGCGAAGGCTTCGTCGGGCATGATCTCGGGCAGCAGCCGGGTCTGCAGCCATTGCTCGGTGAAGTCCACGACCATGAGGGCGGTGTGCGAGGCGGGCAGGAGGCCCTCGGCTTCGCTGCGGTAGACGGCGGGGTCGGAGAGTTCGCCGGCGCGGGCGCGGTGCACGACGGATGCGGTCGGGGGGTGGCGGGTGAGGAAAAAGGCGAGGCGGGCGGCGAGCGCGTGCTGGTCGAGCTCGCCGGGTTCGGTCTCGCGGTAGAGGAAGCGGGGGGAGAGCAGGGCGGTGCGCAGGAGGAGGTGCATGCCGTCTTCGAAGCGGTGGTCGGCGTCCCAGTGCTGCTGCGCGACGGCGAGGAAGGTGGCGCGGGTCTCGGCATCGACGGGGCGGCGGAAAAGGCGGGGCAGGAAGGAGCCGAGGGCGCGGTTGGCGTAGTCGGCGTCGGATTCGCCGGGCTTGCGGACGAGGAAGTTCCACTCGCGCCACTCGCGGCGCTGGCGGTCGCGCGGACCCTCGACCTGCTCGAAGGGACCCTCGACGGAAAGGCGGTGGATCTGCAGGGCGGGGCCGTTCTCGTGGTAGCGGTAGGTGAGGGTGTCGGCGAGGTTTCGCACCGCGCCGTCGTCTTCGGCCTGACGCAGAGCGCGGAGGGTTGGGGCGGCGTCGAGGGTGGCGTCGACGAGGTTCAGCTCTGGGTCGGCGTAGTGGCGCTGGAGGATCTCCCAGCCGTTGCGCCCGCGCAGCGAGGCGACGGAGACGTTCCGCCGCCGGTCGCCGGGGAAGAGCGTCTCCTGCCAGGCGGCGAGGAAGCGGGCGTCCTCCTCGAAGAGCCGGCGCAGGAGCGGGGCGAAGTTCTCGGGGTCGTGATCGAGCTCGGCGTCGGTCCAGCGCAGCAGCGGGGTCTGGCCTTCGTGGAGCTCGGCGTCGAAGGTGAAGGTCTGCGGGGTCTCTTCGGTGATCTCGATCTCCTGGAGCAGGCGGAAGGCGGTCGCCCGCGAGCGGTCGCTGGCGGAGAGATCGCGGGCGCGGACCTCGAGGGTCATGCGCTGGCCTTCGGCAGGCCGGAAGGCGGAGGCGACGACGGTGATGCGGTAGGTGCCGGAGTCGTTGATCTCGATCTTGCTGGGCCAAGTGCTGCTGCGCATGATGTCGACGCTGCGCGAGACGAGGCGCAGGGCGTCGCCGTGGACGGTGGCGGCGGAGAAACTGAGGACGAGATCCTCGACCCCGGCCTCGCGCAGGGTCACGGAGGGCGCGGGCCGCTCGGGCGGGAAAAGCTCGTCGGCGATCTGCGCGGCGACGGTCTGGTAGGCCTCGAGGAGGGGAGGGGAGAGCACGAGGGTTTCGGCGAGGGTGTCGAAGCCGTGCGAGCGGGTGTCGGGCGGGAAGCCGGGCGGCAGCTCGAAAGAGTCCATCTGGAAGACGGTGCGGATGCTGTTGCGGTATTCGAGTCGGTTGAGGCGGCGCGGCGCGCCGCCGCCGAAGGGGCTGTGCGCGGCGAGGCGCTCGTCGAGCCAGGCGAGGAGCTCGCGGCGCTCCTCCTCCTCGGGCTGGGGCCGGTCGAGGGGCGGCATCTGGCGGTGGGCGAGGACGTTGTGGGTCTTGCGCCAGAGGGCGAGCTCGTCGTCTTCGCCCCAGTCGATCTCGATGCGGTCGAGATCGACGCCGCCCTTTTCGACGAGTCCGTCGTGGCACTCGAAGCAGTGCTTGGAGAGGGCGGCGGCGATGGCCTCGGGCATCTCCTCGCGCGGGGTCGGCGCCGAGGCGGCGGGATCAGCGTGCTTGGTGGCCTTGCCGGCCTTGTCGGCAAGGGCCGGACCATGGAGGAGCAGCCCGGTCGCCGCGAGGGTGGCGAGCAGGATGCCGCTGAAGGTTCGGGCGGGCGCGAAGCTCGGGATCACGAGAAGAGGTGGTTGAGGTTGCGCGAGGCGTTGGAGAAGGCGTCGGCCTCCATCCCGAGGCGCTGCATCAGGGTGAGGTAGAGGTCGCCGAGGAGGGGGGCACCGGGCTCTTTGGGATCGATCGCGAGGTGGCTGCCGTGGCGGAAGCCGCCGCCGGCGACGAGGGTGGGCAGGTTGGCGTTGCTGTGGCGGCTGGCGTCGCCCATGCCGGTGCCGAGGAGGATGACGGTGTCGTCGAGCAGCGACTTGCCTCGGGGGTTCTTCTTTTCCGAGAGCTGGCGCAGGAAGCCGGCGAAGCAGTCGATGTGGGCCCGCTCGATGGCGACGAGGTCGCGGATCATCGCGGGGTCGTTGCCGTGGTGGGAGAGGGCGTGGTAGCCAGCCTTGAGGATCTCGCCTTCGATGGAGAAGACCTGCCCAAGGCCGTCGAGGAAGATCGAGGCGACGCGGGTCGATTCGGTCTCGAGGGCGATGGCGACGAGGTCGTACATGATGCGCCCGGCCTCCATCTGCAGGTTGGGCGTGATGGGGTCGTAGGCGGGCAGGGCGTAGCCGGGGTCGGGCACGGGTTCGTCGAGCGAGGCGAGCTGGCGGCCGATGCGCTGCTCGACGGAGCGGACGGAGTCGAAGTACTCGTCGAGCTTGTCGCGGTCGCGCTGGGGCAGGCTGGCCTGGAGTCGCGCGGCGTCGGCGCTCAGGTCGTCGAGGGCGCTGCGCCCGCTCTTGAGGAGGTATTCGGTGCGCTCGCGGTCGGCTTCGCTCGCGAAGAGGCGGCGGTAGAGCACGCTGGGACGGATGATTGTGGGCAGTCCGACGCCTTGGCGGGTGAAGCTCATCGATTTGGCGCCCTCGCCGACGCCGGTGGCGAGCTCGATCGAGGCGAAGCGGTTCTCGCCGCCGATGGCGTCGGCGATCTGCTGGTCGAGCGAGTAGCTGCCGGGGGCGTGGCCGCTGAGGTAGTTGTGCCAGGCGGCGTGGCCGTTGGGGGCGCGGTGGTCGAGGCCGGAAAAGACGGTGAAGCGGTCGCGGAACTCGGCGATCGGCTCGAGCGTGGGCGGCATGGCGTAGCCGCTGCCGGTCTCGGCGGGCAGGAAGGAGGGCTGGTGCCAGCCGAGGTAGGCGCCGATGGCGACGAAGTTGCGGGGGAGGTCGCTTGCGGAGGCGGAGGAGGCGGAGCTGTCGTCCTCGCTCCAGGCTTCGAGGGCGGGCAGCGCGATCATCGCGGCGCTGCCGTAGAGGAAGCGGCGGCGGTCGGTGGAGGGGAGAATGGGCATTTGACAACCTACACCGGAATCCGTTACGGCTCACCCGCCTCTCCATGGCGCGAAATCGGGGGCGTTTCTTGCCATCCGGCCTGACCGAATTTCGCGGCGGTCCAAGGCTTTCCGTCGAAAGCCGAAGGGTCCTCCTGCAAGCGTCGCAGCGCCAACACGTCGATCTGGTCCTTTTCCCGGACCGAACCAAGGCAAGGGGGACCAAGCCGGAACCGGAACGGGACGCCGGGCGGTGGAATTCCGTTGACTCTCCGGCAAGGGACGGTCGATTTTCGCCATAGCCTCCACGCACCGTCCGACCCATGCGCCAATACCTTCTCGAACTCCGTTCCGACGGCCCCTTCGCCCTCGTCCTGCACGACGCCCCGGAACCGACGCCGGGCCCGGGAGAGGTGGCGGTGAGGCTTCGCGCCGCGTCGCTCAACTACCGCGATCTCCTCGTCCGCTCCGGAAAGTCGGCCTCGGGCGGAAGCTCGCCGGTCGTGCCGCTCTCCGATGGCGCCGGCGAGATCGTCGCCATCGGCGAGGGCGTCCGCGACATGCATGTCGGCGACCGGGTCGCCCTCGCCTTTTTCCGCGATTGGATTTCGGGCCCCTTCCAAAGCGCCTACCACGCCGCCGCGCGCGGCGGCTCGTGCGACGGAGTGCTCGCCGAAGTTGTCGCGGCGCCGTGCCACAGCGTCGTGCCGATCCCTGCGGCGATGAGCTTCGCCGAAGCCGCCACCCTGCCCTGCGCCGCCCTCACCGCCTGGCACACCCTGATGGAACGCGGTCGCCCTCTCTTGGCGCACGAAACGGTGCTCTGCCTCGGCACCGGCGGCGTTTCGGTCTTCGCCCTGCAGATCGCGAAGGCGGCGGGCGCCAAGGCCATCGTCACGAGCAGCTCGCGCGAAAAGCTGGCCCGCGCCCGGGAGCTGGGCGCCGACGGCGCCATCCACTACCTCGAGACGCCCGACTGGGACCGCGCCGTCTGGGACCTCACCGAACGGCGCGGCGCCGACCGCGTCGTCGAAGTCGGCGGTCCCGGCACCGTCGAGCGGTCGCTGAACTCGGTCGCGGCGGGCGGCGTCGTTTCCCTGATCGGCGTGCTCACCGGATTCGACCCGGCCCCGGCCACGCTCTTCACCCTGGTGAAGAAGAACGCCTCCCTCGACGGCATCTACGTGGGAAGCCGCGAGATGTTTGTCCGGATGCTTGCCTTTTTCGAAAGCCATTCGATCCGGCCCGTGATCGACCGGCGCTTCCCCTTCGACGAGGCGGCGGCAGCCTACGCCCACCTCGAGGCGGCCGACCATTTCGGAAAAATCGTGGTGGATCTGTGAGGCGGTTGTCCGGGGTGGCGCGCCCGGCCCGCCGAGGCGTGGGTTTCAATCCTGCGGAACCTCCCCCTCGCCCGTCCGGCCTGCGGAGAAGGCCTCGGCGGCATGGAAATGATGGACGGGCCCGTGCCCGTGCCCCACGGAGAGGCTGCCGGATGCGGCGATGGCGGCAGAGAGCCAGGACTTGGCCCGCGCCACGGCCTCCGCCAGCGGCCGCCCGTGACCGAGCTCGCAGGCCAGCGCCGCCGACAGCGAGCAACCCGTGCCGTGGGTGTTCGCGGTGGCGTGTCGCGGCCCGTCGAAGCGCCGCGCGCCGCCGGCATCGACGAGCAGGTCGGGGCTGCCGCCGCCGCCGAGGTGGCCGCCCTTGATGAGGACGGCTTCGGGCCCGAGCGACCGCAGCCTCTGCGCCTGGCCCGCCATCGCTTCCGGATCGGTCGCCTCGGCCTCGCCGAGCAGGTCGGCGGCCTCGGGCAAGTTGGGGGTCACGACGAAGGCCATCGGCAGGAGCCGGTCGCGCAGCGCGGACACCGCCTCGGACGCGAGGAGCCGGTCCCCGCCCTTGGCCACCATCACCGGGTCGAGGACGACGGGCGCGGCGAGGCCCGCGAGCGCTGCGGCCACGGCCTCGACGATCCCGGCCGAGCCGAGCATGCCGATCTTCACCGCGTCGATGCGGATGTCGGCGCGGATCGCGTCGATCTGGGCGGCGACCGTTTCGGGCCGCACCAGTTCGACGGCCCGTACGCCCCTGGTGTTCTGCGAGGTCAGGGCGGTGAGCGCCGCCATGGCGTAGCCGCCGCGAGCCGAGATCGCTTTGATGTCGGCCTGGACGCCGGCGCCGCCCGAGGGATCGGATCCGGCGATGGAGAGAATGTTGGGGATCATGAACTTTCCGTTTCGTAGTGCAGTGCGGCCGCGCGCAGCTCGCGTGCGACGGTCTCGCGCAGCTCCGCCGGGGCGAGGGCCTCGGCTTGGGAGCCGAAGCCGAGGATCCAGCGGGCCACGTCTTCGAGCGCGCTGAGACGCAGGCGGAGCTCGATGGACTCGCCGTCGGGCGACAGGGGCAGGATCTCCTGGCTCGGATGCCAGCGGCGCTCGGCCACCACCCGAGCGGCGAAGCCCCGGAAGCGGATCGCGACTTCGTAGACGGCCCCGCCGCGGCCCTCGCCCGACCACACCCCGAAGCTGCCCGCGAAGTGGTCCTCGAGCCGGAAGTCCGGCGGCCGCAGGAAGCGCCGCCCGGTGAGATGGACCGCACGCATGCGCTGCACCGCGAAGGTGCGCCGGGCTCCGCGGTCGAGGTCGTGCCCGATGAGGTACC
Source organism: Verrucomicrobiales bacterium (assembly GCA_007123695.1). Taxonomy (GTDB): domain Bacteria; phylum Verrucomicrobiota; class Verrucomicrobiia; order Verrucomicrobiales; family DEV007; genus Arctic95D-9. The sequence continues at coordinate 1,806 of SLGN01000244.1, read as the reverse complement.
AGCCTCCGTCGATCTCGGCGAGGTGGTAGGGCTGGAGCCGGCGCTTCGCGGGACGGTCCTCGCCGAGCATGCGGCATTCGAAGTGGAGACCGCGGCTTTCGAGCACCGCTTTGGCAAGACGCTCGAAGAGAAAGGCGTCGCGTTCGGTCATGCCGCGGACTTTGGCGGAAAAGGCCTCGTCGAGCTCCGACCAGGGGATGGTGACCCGGTCACCCATGGTCGCGAGGAGGCGCTGAAAGCCGGCCCGCAGCGACGACTCGAGGGCGGACCCGCGCATCGGGCCGAGGGCGCTGCGGGCGAGAAGCAGTCCGACGAGGTCCTCGGCGTTCGCCTGGACGAAGGGAAACTCCGCCACCGCGCGGGTGTAGTGGTAGCCGTGGTGGCTCTTGCTGTAGGCGAGGGGCAGATCCAGCTCGTCGCGCATGAAGTTGAGGTCGCGCTGGATCGTCTTGCGATGGACCTCGAGCTCCCGCGCGATGCCCGAGCAGTTGGGAAAGCGTCCGCCCGCGATGAGCCCGTGGATCCGCAGGATGCGCTCCAGCGGGCGCCGCGTGCCCTTCGCCTGGACCGATGAATCCTCCGACATGGCGGGGACGATGCACGGGGCCGGGGCGAAGATCAAGCGGCTCCCTGCCGGAGGCGTGCCGCGCCTGGATCAGACCTCCGCCGCAGGGGCGGGGTCGGGGCTTCCGTTTCCGGCCGCGTCCGCCGTTTCCTCTTTCTCCGCCGTCTCGGCGAGAAGCTCGCGCACGGTGAGGGCGCCGAGGCCTTCGCGCAGTGCCCCGTCGAAGTTCTCGCGGTAGCGCGGCAGTACCGGATCGAGGGGCTCCAGATAGCGGCTCGCGTCGGAATCGCCCGACTCCGCGAAGGCCGTCCTGAAATCGGCGAGGGTCACGGCGTCGAGGGGCTTGGCGGGGTGGTAGCGGCGCTCGTCGCCGGAGACGGGATCCGCCGCGAGGGCGGGGGTGATCCAGCCGATCTCGACGAGGCGGGAGAGCGATTCGTTGAGCACGTTCCCCGGCACGCGCATGCGGGCCCCGAGTTCGGAGGCGGAGGGCGCGGGACGCTGCTCCGCGAAAGCCCTTGCAACGAGGAGAAAGGCGGCCAGGGTGAGCCTTTCCTGCGCACCGGGCGCGACCTGCGACCACGCCTCGCGGCGGGAGAGATTGTTCACGTTCTGGATGGCGTAGCCGAGCTGCCCCCCGAGCAGCACGAAGACCCAGAAGAAATACAGTCCCAGCATGAGCACGGGGATGATGCCGGCGGATCCGTAGAGGCTCTGCAGGCGGAGGACCTGGCCGACGTAGAGGACGGACAGGTAGTTGTTGAGCATCAGCAGCGCGGCGACGAGGGCCGCTCCGCAGAGCGCGGGCCGCCAGCGGACCGCCGCGTTGGGGAAGTAGAGGTAGAAGGCCGTCAGCAGCACCACGAGCATGGCGAAGCCGAGCAGCGGCAGCACGGAGACGAAGAATTCGTTGAGGGTCTCGCCGTAGGGCATCGTCTCGAAGAGGTTGGCGGCGGCGGCGGTGGAGAGCACCGCCACGGCGCCGAGGCCGAGGACCGCCCCGAGACTGACGAAGGTCCAGTAGGCGACGATGCGCTGGCCCCAGGAACGGCCGCTGCGGGCGCCCCAGATCTGGTTCAGAGTCCTCTCCACGGCGGTCAGCATCTGGATCGCGACGAAGGCGAGCACGAAGAAACCGAGCAGGCCGAAGGCCTGCGAGCCGCCCGTGTTGATCTGCCCGACGATGCCCTCGGCGCCCCGGACGATCTGCGCGATGAGTTCGTCGAGCGCGCTCGCCCCGG
>SLGN01000722.1 GCA_007123695.1 Verrucomicrobiales bacterium | reverse complement strand
GATCTGAAGAAGCGGCTGGCCTATTCCACGGTGAGCCAGCTTTCCTATATCGCGCTGGGCGCGGCGGTGCCGGGCGTACTCAGCGCCACGGGCGCCATCGTCCATCTGGTGCACCAGGGGATCATGAAGATCACGATGTTCTTCGGCGCGGGCAACATCGCGGAGACGACGGGCTGCCACAAGGTGAGCGAGTTGAACGGGATGGGCCGCCGCATGCCGTGGACGATGGCGGCGTTCACCGTGGCCGTGTTCGGCATGATCGGTCTGCCGCCGGTCGCGGGGTTCGTGTCGAAATGGTACCTGAGCCTCGGCGCGATGGAGGCGGGCAGTCTCTGGGTGATGGTGGTGCTGCTGGTGAGCAGCGGTCTGAACGCGGCCTATTTCCTGCCGATCCTTTACCGGGCGTGGTTTCTCGAGCCGGACCGCGACTTGCCCAAGAGATGCGGACCGCGTTGGCTGGAGACCAAGCCTTCCCTGCTGGCCCCGATGGTTGCGACGGCCCTTCTTTCTCTGGCGGCGGGCGTGTTCGCCGGATCGGGTGCGAGCCCACTTGCCTTTGCCAGCGCGATCGCGAACAAGTTCTATTCTCCATGATCTGGTTGCTGGTGATTTTTTGGCCGCTGCTGCTGGCGCTATGGGCACCCCCGAAAATGGGGGGCGCAGCGACGAGCGCGCGCTTTGCGGTGGCGGCGCTGCCCGCGCTGCTGGCGGCCTGGCTGCAGCCGGGGGTCGAGACGGTGGGCTGGTTTCTGCTCGGAGCGGAGATGGGCGTGGACGGAACGGGCCGCGTCTTCCTGCTGCTCGCGGCGACGCTGTGGATGGCGGCGGGATGGTTCGCCGGACCCTACCTGCGGGGCGGCGAGCGCGCCGGCGCCTTCGGTGCGCTGTTCCTCGCCACGATGTCGGGGAATTTCGGACTAGTGGTCGCCCGCGACGTGCCGACGTTCTACACCTTTTTCGCGGTGATGACCTTCGCCTCCTACGGCTTGGTGGTGCATTCCCGGACGGATCGGGCCCGCGAGGCCGCGCGCGTCTACCTGGTGATGGCCATCGTCGGCGAGCTCTTTTTGCTCAGCGCCCTTTGTCTGGCGGTGAATGCGGCGGGCACCCTCAAGCTCGGGGCGCTCGCTCCGGCGTTGGCGGAGGATCCGCGGGGCAGCGGAATCTTTCTGCTCGGATTCATCGGTTTCGGGGTGAAGGCGGGGGCCATTCCGCTGCATTTTTGGCTGCCGCTGGCCCATCCGGCGGCGCCGGCGCCGGCCAGCGCTGTGCTGAGCGGTGCGATGATCAAGGCGGGCCTGCTGGGCTGGATGCATCTGGCGCCGGTGGGGCTGGTGCAATGGAGCAGCCTGTCGAGCCTGCTGGTGGGGCTGGGGCTGCTCGCCGCTCTGGGAGCGGTCGCGGTCGGGCTGGCGCAGACGGACCCCAAGACCAACCTCGCCTACTCCAGCATCAGCCAAATGGGGGTGATGACCCTGCTGCTGGGCATCGGCCTGCAGGGCGGAGTGGACGCGGACAAGCTCTATCCGGCGCTGGCTCTGTATGCCTTCAACCACGGCATCGCCAAGGGCCTGCTGTTCCTCGGCACTTTCCTTCCGGGGGCGGTGGCGGGGAGGCTGCGCGGGCTCATGTGGTGCGTGCTGGGGTTCGCGGCGCTGTCGATCGCGGGCGGGCCGCTCACCGGCGGATCCCTGACCAAGGTCTGGGTGAAAAAGTTCACCGAAGACGCTCCGTCGCCCTGGGATGCCGCCTTGCCCGTGCTGCTGACGGTTTCGGCAGTCGGCACCACTCTGCTGCTGAGCCGTTTTCTCTTTCTGCTGCGGCGGATCGAGGAGCCCGCCGGGGCGGATCGCTCCGTTCCCTTGGCGGGGCTGCTCGTGCCATGGACCGCGCTGGGCTTGGTCTGCGCCGGGTGGTTCGGCCTTCAAGCCCGCTTGTTCCCGCTCGACTGGTTCGAGTCGATGGGCGGCGGCGGCCATCCCGTCGCGGAGATCTTCCGGCCGTCGGTCCTATTTGGCGCGGCTTGGCCGGTCGCGCTCGGCATCGCCCTCTTCCTGCTGGCTCTCCGCTGGAGTAGCCCTTTGCTGCTGCAGACGGAGCCGCTGGTCCCGCCGGGCGATGTGGCGGTGGTCCTGCTGCGGGCGTCGAGGCGGCTGGGCGGCGGCGCGTTGCGCGCGTTGGATGTCATCTCCTCGAATCCGGTGAGAAAGATGGATCTGGAAACCAAGATGTATCGGCTGCTCGAATCGGAGGACTGGCGCAGACGGATGCGGAAGGGCGACCACGTCCTGAGGGACTGGCCGGTGGCGGCGTTGGGCTATTTGGTGTTTTTTCTGGCGCTGGCGGCGCTCCTGAGGTAGGCGATGAAGAAGGATCGGAGATCGGGCTTTCGTTTTTGGTTCTGCGCCGCGGCGTATCGGACGGCGGTCTTTTTCGCCGGATGGCTGGTGCTTAGCGGCGGAGTGGTTTCGGACTGGCTCTTTATTTTCCTGCTGCTGACGGCGGTGGTCGCGGTGAGCCTTGTCACAGTGAGGCCGGGCGAATGGCGTTTCCATCCCCGTGCGGTGCTCAATTTTCTCCCTTGGTTCCTGCAGAAAGCGATGCGGGGCGGACTCGACGTGGCCGGTCGGGTGCTGCGGCCGAGACTCCGGATTCAGCCGCGAATCGCCACGATTCCCATTCACGGAACGGAAAAACAGCGGCTGCTCCTTGCTTTCATGGTCAGTCTACTTCCGGGCACCGCAAGCTGCGCCGTGGGCGAGGACACGCTGGTGGTGCATTGTCTCGATGTGGAGTATCCGGTGGAAGAGGAGACCGAGGAGCTGCTGGAGAAGGTAAAAACGATAGTCGATTAGGCCGAGTTTCGATTTCGATGCCGTTTCAAGAGAACCCAACCGAGCCTCGGACCGTCGGCAGCATCGAGGAGAGCGAGGCGAGGCGATCCGCCGGACTCCGTTCCGGGATCTCCTCGGAGGTTACTGCCTTGGAGTCCGGCACCTTCATCCCGGCAGTCCCCTACGGATCGCTCTTTCGAGGCTAGGGAAAACTTCGGGGTCAACGGCCCCGGATCGCCTGCTGCAGCAAATTCCGCGTGATGCGCTGGACGCGCTCGTCGGGTCCGTGGGGGCGCGAACCGTGCGACCAGGGAATCCAGTGGCCGGGCGGGCTGGCGAGGCCCTGGCTCCAGAATATGGTCGAGGCGTTGAAGACGAGGTTGCCCTTCGGTCCCGGAAAAATCACGGCGGTGTACTTGCCCTCGCGGGTGCCCCCGGCCCAGACGCGGCCTTCGGCGAGGATCTCGAGTCCGGCCCGGTCGGGATCGGGCTCGCCGTGGTGTTCCCATCCCACGAGGCCGGGGATGGAGTCGCCTTCCTTCATGCCGGTGCCCTCGAAGACCCAGTGCGAGGGATGGCGGCAGGTCCAGTCGCCGCCGCCGTTGAAGGGCACGACAGAACGCACCCCCATGATCTCGCGCTCGTCGGGTGCGGTGCCCTGCAGTTTGTCGAAAAGGTTCGCATAGCTTTCGATCTCGTCCTCGCGCAGTTCGCCGAAGCAGCCGCGGCGGGTGAGCACTCGGTTGGGCCGACCGTCGGTGGACGGCGAGAAGGGCGAGTCGATGAAGACGGAGTTGCCGCAGAGCCAGAGCACGTTGAGACCCTCTTCGATGGCCGACTCGACCCTGTCGAACTGGCGGGCGTCCCAGTATTCGTCGTGGGCGACGGAGAGAAAGACTTTGCCCCGCTCGATCGAGCCGGGCTCGAGCACGTCGACGTTCGCGACATAGCTCACGTCGTAGCCTTCCTGCTCCAGCCAGTAGGCGAGCGGGAACTCCCATAGCAGAAACTCGCCCGATCCGACCGAGAGGGGGTTCTCGAAGATCTGCGGGTAGAGGCCGTAGGGCCGGTCGAAGCTGACGGCGACGCCGGGCGCGTGGGCGCCGCGGGGGTCGGTGTAGAGCGACTCGTTCTCGGGCCATCGGTTGTAGGCCTGCGCGGTGTTGTCGCTGGTCTGGAAAATCACGTCGGCTTCGCGGTCGTCGCGCAGCACGAAGATCACGTAGCTCTGCCAGTAGGGTTCGCTCTCGGACTCGGGCAGAGTGGTGAGTTTGCCGAGGTAGACGCCGCTGAGCCAATCCCCGGGGACCTCGAGCCGGGCCGAAGGCTCCCATTGGCATTCGCGGAGCCGGTTTTCCGGTTTCATCTCCGGGGTCGGCTGCACCCTGCCCTCGAAGGGCCCGAGCTGTGCCACGTGCCGCCCGCCTTTGCCCCCGTAGTAGCCGAGTCGGTAGAGGTCGATGGTGAAGGGGCGGGCCGGCTCGGTCGAAACGAAGAACTCGAGGGTCTCGCCGGCGCGGATGGACTGATGCGAGACGTAGCCCTCGACGAGGCTGGTGCGGTATTTGCCTTTGTTGAGCCGGACGCGGGTGAGCTGCCAGTCGGTCGTGCCGGGCTTGGCGTTCTCCTCATCGATGCGGTTGCTCCGCGCCGACTGGGCGGCGGCTTCGCCTGATGAAAGGGCGGCAGCAGTCGCGGCGGGAGCGGCGGCGGAGGCGAGGAAGGAGCGTCGGGTCGGCTTCATGAGGCCGTTTTGTAGCGGAAAGCAAAGCCGTCCGCAATCACGCGAAGGCGGGCAAAGGCGGTCCCATCAACGGAACCGTCTCCAGAAATCGACCCCGCGCCTCCGATGCTCCGCGACGGTTCGGTAGCCGAGGCCGGCGAGACGGCGCTCGACGTCGGGCAGGTGGGCGGCGCCCCAGGGGATGAAGATTTCGGCGTAGCCGGTCTCGGCCTCGGCGAACACTTCCATGAGCCGCTGGTTGCGGCGGCGGATGAGGCCCTCGACGATGAGATCCTCCAGTTCCGTCGCATCCATTCCATCGGGCATGGCGAAGAGGCTGGCGAGACTGATGTCCTCCATCGCCTCCAGCAGGGCGACGAGGCGGTCGCGATGCACGGGCGAAAGCTCGGCCAGATCGACGTCGGCGTTGCGGAAATCGACGCCGCGCTCTTCCCAATCCCGAAGCGAATCGACTCCCGCCGCTCCGTTGGCACGCACCGCGAACCCGACCGTCTGCTCGGCGAGGCCGAGACGCCGCGCGAGATCTCCGTAGGTCTTGCCCGAGGAGAAGGACTCGGGCAGAAGCCCGTCCTTGTCGGACACGCCCTCGAGCAGCACGAGGCGGCGCCCCTCGAGCGGCCCGGCGAGGGTTTGGTTGAGCGCCTCGTAGAAGCCACCTTCGGCGATGTGGGCCATGCCGAAGAGATGGACGCGACGGCCGTCCTTTTCGAAGATTCTCTCGGTGAGATCGATCCCGCCGGGGGCGAGCCGCACGTAGCCGGCCGAGATTTCGTCGACGACCCGGGCGAGTCCGAGCAGCCCGGCAGGAACCGAGAGGATCGACGAAACTAGCACCGCCGCACCCATCGCGGCGGAGTGCTGCCACCGGACCGCGGGCCGACGGCGCAGCCATTCGCCGCGGGCCGAGCCCGCGAGGTAGGCGAGCCCGAGGGCGACGAGCAGCCCGTCGAGCAGCAGGCAGGCGCTCTCGAAATCCATCCCGACCGAGAGCGGCCATCCGAAGGACAGTCTCGCCGTGACGAGGACGGCGGCGGCTACGACGAAGCGCTTCGGAAAGATGGCGAAGACCACGGTCGCGACCATCCAGACCATGACGACGAGCCCGAGGACGAATGTGCTGAGAGAGTCTTGCAGCAGGAAGTGCCCCGGATGGGCCAGGTCGGCGGCGAGGGTCCAGCCCGACAGGAGGAGAAGCAGCGAAGCGACGGCGAGGTTCCAGGCTGGCGCGGTGCTTCGCCGGGGCGGGGCAGGGTCGGACTCGGACATGGTCAAGTTTCCGCTGTCGCCTAGGGCTTGTCGAGGGCGGGATGGGGCGGATTTCGTCGCGGGGATCGAAAGGCGGTGCGTGCCTTGCCGAAGGGCTCGTGTCTCGCCTGATCCGTCGAAGCCAAATCGCTGCCCCAATCTCCGGCCGCCTGCCATAACCCATAGTTTTCCGGAACCGGCTCCGGCCGCAGCGCGTCACGCCCGAGCTGCTGGCGACAAACTTCTTTTGACCGGGCGCGGCGACGTTGCCGCCACCCAGACCATGGCCGAACTCGCAAAAGCAATCATCCGCCAGCAGTGGCCCCTACGCCACCATGCGGATCCTTTGCGTCGGGCGCAAGCCGTGTCCCTGATCCGCACGCATATCCACCTCCTGCGGAAATGGGGAACTCCGCATGCGATTCCGCGCTGAGCCGGCTTTTCAGGGCGTGCGGCGGACTGAGCCTTTCTCCCAGAGGACTGCAAGCGTCCCGCCAAGACCATCTTGAGCCGTGGCGCGGGGCCCCGTCGATGGTTGAGTCGCAGTCCGCCCCGGACACTGCGGCGCGCTCGCGTGCCTGCGTCCTCTGGCGCGGCAGCAGCTCGCTGACGCGCAGGGGCGCAGGCGAGCCTCGGATGCACGCAAGGGGATCCATCGAGCCGTTCAATGCCTCGTTGGGCGACCGTCAACGGTGCCGGGAGATCGAACCCACTGCCCGATACCACCGCCTTGGTGTGGAGGCTTTCGCCGACAGGGGATCCACCAGAAATATCCGAACCGGTTTGGTCGCTGGTCCTCAGGCGTCCGTTGCGGCTCAGTAGTTGAGCGGCTGCAGGGCCTTGGCGAGGAACTGGCCGTCGCGGCGGATGAGTTCGCCGTCGAAACGGATTTCGCCGCCTCCGTATTCGGGACGCTGGATGTTGACGAGATCCCAGTGGACGGCGCTGCGGTTCCCGTTGTCGGCGACTTCGTAGGCCTGGCCGGGAGTGAAGTGGAAGCTGCCGGCGATCTTCTCGTCGAAGAGAATGTCGCGCATGGGTTCGAGGATCTCGCGGTTGAAGCCGATGGCGAATTCTCCGATGAAGCGCGCCCCGGGATCGGTGTCGAGGATTTTGTTGATCGCCTTGGTGTTGTTCGCCGTGGCCTTGACGATCTTGCCCTGCTTGAACTCGAAGCGCACCTTGTCGAAGGCGATGCCCTGGTAGATCGAAGGGGCGTTGAAGCTGACGATGCCCTCGACGGATTCCTTCACCGGCGCGGTGAAGCATTCGCCGTCGGGAATGTTGTGCGCCCCGCCGCAGGCGATCGCCGGGATCCCGGCGACGCTGAATCGCAGATCGGTGTCGGGGCCCATGATGTGGACGTCGCGGGCCTTGGTCATGCGCGAGGCGAGCGCATTCATCGCGGGCTTGAGCTTCGCGTAGTCGAGCAGGCAGACGCGGAAGTAGAAGTCCTCGAACGCCTCGGTCGACATCCCGGCGCTCTGGGCCATCGAGGGATGGGGCCAGCGCAGGACGCACCAACGGGTCTTGTTGACGCGCTGGTTGAGGACGGGACGCATCTTGGAGGCCAGCATCTGCATCCGCTTCGCGGGCACGTCGGAGAGCTCGTTGACGTTGTGGCTGCCGCGGATGGCGATGTAGCAGTCCATGGCCTTCATCTGGTGGAGGGCGGTGGAGGCGATGGTCTCGAACTGGTCCTCGGTGGCGCCCATCGCCAGCTCGCGGGCGATTTTGGCGTTGTGCAGATTGACGAACGGGGTGGCCTTCACCGACCTGATTTCGCGGACGAGGGCGATGCCGACTTCCTCGGGAACGTCGAAGAGTTCGACGAGGACCTTCTCGCCTCGTTTCGTCGCGGTGGAATACCTCACCAGTTGGCGGGCCAGTTCGTCGATGCGGGGATCATGCATGCGGCACAGTCACAGGAAAAGGGGATTGTGAAAAGCGGAAATTGGATTCTCGTAGCGCGTATGACGCCGCCCCGGCCATCGTCCCATGTCTCGACCTTGGAGGAAGTCGCCGCCCTGCGCCGGGAGCTGGCGGCCGCGGGCCGGCGGCTCGTTCTCACGAACGGGGTCTTCGACGTGCTCCATGTCGGGCATGTCCGCTATCTGGCCGAGGCACGCTCGCTCGGCGACGCCCTCGTCGTCGCGATCAACGGAGACGCCTCGGTGCGGGAGCTGAAGGGGCCGGGTCGCCCCGTCAACAGCGCGGCGGAGCGGGCCGAGATGCTGCGGGCTCTCCGCAGCGTCGACGGGGTGGTCGTCTTCGAGGAACGCCGGGCCACCCGGATCATCGGGGAAATCCGACCCCACGTCTACGCCAAGGGCGGCGACTACTCGCGCGAATCCCTCATCGACGAGGAAAGGGAGCTGCTCGAACGGCTCGGAACCGAGATCCGCATTCTCGCCCTGGTGCCGGGCAAGTCGACCAGCGCCACCCTCGCCGCCCTCGCTCCGGAGCCGGATCCGGGTGCGAAGGGTGCCGGCAGGGTCGCTATCCTCGCCTCGGGGACGGGCTCGAACGCCCGCGCCATCCTCACGGCGGCGATGGAGGGGCGGCTCGGCGGCGAAGTCGTGGCGGTCATCAGCGACGTGCCCGGCTGCGGCGCGCTGGCCGTCGCCGGGGAGTTCGGCGTTCCCGGCTTCGTCCTCGATCCTGGTTCTCCGCGACGGGGCCACCTCACCGACGCGGCGCTCAAGGAGCTGCTCGACCGCCTGCGTTCCCTGCGGGTGGGCCTCGTCGCATGCGCCGGCTTCATGCGGGTGCTGCGCGAACCGGTCCTCTCGGCTTTCGCGGGACGGATCCTCAACCTGCATCCCTCGCTGCTGCCGAAACATCGGGGGCTCGGCGCCATCGAAAAGGCCCTCGCCGTCGGCGACACCGAGAGCGGCTGCACCGTCCATCTCGTCGATGCGGGAGTGGACACCGGCGAGATTCTCGCCCAGGCGCGGGTTCCCGTCCGGCCCGACGACACTGCGGAGACGCTTCGCGCGAGGATCCAGGAAGCGGAGCACCGCCTCTATCCCGAGGCCATCGCCGCGCGCCTGCGCGTAGCCCCGTAGCCAGGTTGGGCCGACGACGTGAAGTGACGGAAAGATATGGCTGGGGGCGTCGGTCACAGCTTGCGCCGCCTCCCTTACGGCACCGCCTCCGCCGCCCGATCTTCGAGCCGGCGCCGCAGGGTCGCCTCGGT
>SLGN01000196.1 GCA_007123695.1 Verrucomicrobiales bacterium | reverse complement strand
TCGCCGCCTGCGCGCTTCTGCCCGCGTGGTCCGCCCCGCTCGCGGCGCAGGACTCCCCGTTGCCCCGGGTCGTCGTCGAAAAGGTCCGCCGCGCCTACGACAACGGCGAGCACAACGCCTTCACCGACCTGGTGCGCTGGCGCGGCGCCTTCTGGCTGGCCTTCCGCAGTTGTCCCGACGGGCACATGGTTTTCTCCAGCTCCTCGATCCGGATCCTGCGCAGCGAAGACGCCTCGGAATGGACCGAGGTCCATCGCTTTTCCGTGCCGCAGCGCGACACCCGCGACCCGCACTTTCTCGTGTTCGGCGACCGCCTCTTCGTCTACACCGGCACCTGGTGGTCGGGCGAGGGCGAGCTGCCCCGCGACCAATACAACCTCAACCAGCACCTCGGCTACGCCGTGCACTCCGGCGACGGGGCCGCGTGGAGCGATCCCGTCGCCCTCGAGGGCACCTACGGCCACTACATCTGGCGGGCCGCCGCCCATGGAGACCGGGTCTATCTCTGCGGCCGCCGCAAGGAGGACTTCACCGAAAAGGAAAGCGGCTCGGGCTCTTCGCGGCGGGTCCAGTCGGCCATGCTCGAGAGCGAGGACGGGCTCGTCTTCCGCTTCCACTCCCTCTTCCAGGAGACCAAGGGCAACGAGACCGCCTTTCTCTTCGAAGACGACGGCGCCCTCGTCGCCGTGGCCCGGCGCGATGCCGAGGGATCCGACCTGATCCGCGCAGCTCCGCCGTGGCGGGAAAAGACCACGGGCCCGCTCCCCGAATACATCGGCGGGCCGCTCCTGGCGCGCTGGGGCGGCCGCCTTCTCGTCGGCGGACGCCGCACCACGCCCGAGGGGCCGCGCACCACCCTCTACTGGCTCGACGGCGATGGGCTCGCGCCCTTCGCCGAACTCCCCAGCGGCGGCGACAACTCCTACCCCGGCTTCGTCGAGCTGGACGACGGACGCGGGCTCGTATCCTGGTATTCCTCGCACGAACAGGACGCCGAGGGGCGGCCCATCACCGCCATCTACCTCGCCGAGCTGCGGATCGCCGGGCCGTGACGCCGTCGAATCAGTCGATGGTGTGGACGAAGAGGCCCGACCGCAGCTTCGGCTCGAACCACGTCGACTTCGGCGGCATGATCTCGCCCGCGTCGGCGATGTCGATGAGCTGCTGCACCGTCGTGGGGAACATGGAAAAGGCCACCGCCCAACCGCCCCCGTCGACGCGGCGCTCCAGCTCGCCGGTGCCCCGGATGCCGCCGACGAAGTCGATCCGCTCGTCGGTGCGCGGATCGCCGATGCCGAGCAGGGGGGCGAGCACGCGGTCCTGGAGCACGCTCACGTCGAGGCGGTCGACCGGATTGGCCGAGTCCACCCCGTCCCAAGCGAGGGTGTGCCAGCGGCCGTCGAGGTAGAGGCAGACCGATTCGGGACCGTCCGGAACCTTGGCGCCGTTGGAGTCGAGCCGGAACTCCTCCGAGAGCCGCTTGAGGAAACCGTCGGCGGACAGGCCGTTGAGGTCCTTGACGACGCGGTTGTAGGGCAGGATCGCGAGCTGGCTCGCGGGGAACATCACCGCGAGGAACCAGTTGTAGTCTTCCGATCCGTCGTGTGCCGGATTCGCCTCGCGCCGCTCGCGGCCGACGCGGGCGGCGCTGGCGCTGCGGTGGTGGCCGTCGGCGACGTAGGAGAGCGGCACCTCGCCGAGAGCGGCGAGCAGCGGCGCCGCATCGCCCTCGGCGACCCGCCAGACGGTGTGCGCGACGCCGACGTCGTCGACGAAGTCGATGTCGGGGGCGCGGCGTCCGGTCCAGTCGTCGACGAAGGCGTCGACGGCGGCGGCATCCTTGTAGGTCAGGAAGACGGGCCCGGTGTTCGCGCTGAGCACGTCGGTCAGGCGGGTGCGGTCGTCCTCCTTGACCTTGCGGGTCTTCTCGTGCTTGCGGATCAGATCGTTCTCGTAGTCCTCGACATGGCAGGCGAGGGCCACGCCGGTCTGGGCGCGCCCGTCCATCACCTGGCGGTAGAGGTAGACGCAGGGCTCGGGCTCGCGCACGAAGGTCCCCTCGCGCTGCATCTTCTCGAAATTGGCCTTGGCGTGGGCGTAGACGGCCTCACCGTAGGGATCGGCGTCGGCAGCCAGCTCCAGCTCGGCCCGCTCGACGCGGAGAAAGCTGTGCGGCTTGCCTTCGGCCAGCGCCCGCGCCTCCGCCGTGCTGACGACGTCGTAGGGCACCGAGGCAAGCTCGGCGGCGAGACCGGGCGCGGGAACAAGGGCGGGAAAGGCTTTGACTCTCATAGATCGGTAGGCAGGTGAAACGGGGCCATACTGCTACACGGAAGCCCGCCGATCACAAGCAGGATTCAAAGGGGGGGTGGATTGGTGGAGTGGTCCCGACCAGTCGGGATCGAAATCGGGATCGAAATCGGGATCGAAATCGGGATCGAAATCGGGATCGAAATCGGGATCGAAATAGGGATCGAAATCGGGATCGATGAGCCGGTTCCATCGCGTGGCGGTGTCCGGTTGCTCCGCCGCCATCGATTCCGGCGGTGTTGCCCGACCGATCCATGGAGACAGCGGGGCGTCTGGGATTTCCGTCTACGCAATGGTTCGATCCCGATTTCGATTTCGATCCCGATCTCGATTGCGTTGATTGAACGGCAGTGGGGGCTCGGTTGGTGGAGTGGAGTGCGGGGTGCGAGTCAACCGCAGCAAAAGCGTCCCAAAGGGACGCGAGAAGATAGCCCGGGGGTGGACCGAGCGACGCGAGGGGAACCCCCGGGACCCTCATCTGGAACGGCAAGGCGCCCTGAAGGGGCGCAAGAAGCATCCGGAGTCGGCAAAACTGGTGGGGCGCTGTTGTCTCTTCTGAAGGATGCAGAGGGGGATGGAGCGGTCCCGACGCCTGGGGGCATCGGACTCCGAAGGCGGACCGCTAGACGGTTTGGCTCCAATCCGCTTCCGCCGAACCGCTCTTCGTTTCCACGACCTCCTCTGGAAGAAACGGATCTTTGCGGGATCGGGCATTCGGACGCGGTCGGTAGCTTCCCGAGATGCGCTGGAGCTCGAGCCCGAGTTCCTCACCATTTCAGCGGCCATGGACCGGAAATGTTCAGCGCTCAGAGTTGAAATTGCTGAAGCCGGAGGCTTCCCAGCCTGTAGCCGGTGGTTGAGGAGCGCCGCGACGACACCACCGGACCTCCGGCCAGGAACGATTCGCACCCCGGCAGGGGTGCCAGCGACGCCCTGCGTTTTCGCCTCGCATCACCCCTGCATCCTCCCGAATGACGTGAGCGCTCGCCATCGGAAAGCGCGGGCCGGGCGAAAGCCGCGATCGACGGCAAACGCAACGCAGCCTCGAGGGCTTCCACCGCTCCACCATTCCCCATGACGAAGCGCCGAACGCGGCCTATCCTTTCCCGAAGCCGACGTTTGCCATGAAGCCACCCCTCATTGCCGTGACCATGGGCGACCCCGCCGGGGTCGGTCCCGAAATCTGCCTGCGGCTCCTCGCCGACGCGCGGGTCGCTGGCTTCGCGCTGCCGGTGGTCTTCGGCGACTCCTCGGTCCTGACCCAATGCGCCGAGAGGACCGGTCTCCCGGCGCCCGCGACGGTGCTCTCGGCGCAGGACTGGGCCGAATCGCGCGACCGCCTCGACGGACCCGCCGTGCTCGACCTTCCCGGTTTCGACGCGACGGGCTTCGAGCCGGGGCGCGTCGGCGCCGCCACCGGGGCGGCCGCCTACCGCTACATCGACGCGGCCATCGGGCATGCCCTCGCCGGCTCGGTCGCGGCCGTCGCCACCGGCCCCATCCACAAGGAGGCCCTGCGCGCCGCCGGCATCCTCCACCCCGGCCACACCGAAATTTTCGCCGAACGCACCGGCGCCGAGCGCGCCTGCATGTTCCAATACAGCGAAGAGGTCCGCGCCAGCTTCGTGACCGTCCACGTCGGCTACCACGAGGTGCCCGGTCTCCTCACCCGCGAGCGCATCCTCGACGTCGTCGAACTCACCGCCGAGGCGATGGCGAAGCTGCGCGGGCGCGCCCCGCGCCTCGCCGTGCTCGGCTTGAACCCGCATGCCGGCGAGAACGGGCTCTTCGGCAACCTCGAGGAAGAGCGCATCATCCTCCCGGCGATCGAGGCCGCCCGCATCGCCGGGCTTTCCGTCGAGGGCCCCCTGCCGCCCGACACCGCCTTCCTCCCCGAGAAGCGGCGCTCGATCGACGCCTTCGTCTGCATGTACCACGACCAGGGGCACATCCCGCTCAAGGCCCTCGCCTTCGACACCGCCGTCAACACGACCCTCGGCCTGCCCATCGTCCGCACCAGCGTCGATCACGGTACCGCCTGCGACATCGCCTGGCAGGGAAAGGCCAAGGCCAGCAGCCTCTTCGAAGCGGTGAGGCTGGCGGCGCGGCTCGCCGGATGAGGATCGAGCCGCCGCGCCGCGGTCTTCAGGGCTTCGCCGCCCGGCTCGCGTCGGTCAGCGTGGCGGCGCCCGCCGCACGCAGGGGCTGCGCCGCCGCCTCCCACGACTCGCGCAGGATGGCCCCGCTCTCGGCGGAAAGGGAGACGCTCCCCACCGGCGTCCGGGAGGCGGTGTGGAAGGCCACCAGCCAGACCGGCTCGGACCCCTCTTCGCGGACCCGCAGGTGCAGATGGGCCGTGGCGAAGGCGCGGCCCTTTTCCGACGCGAGCGAGGCGGCGATGCCGAGAGCCTCGTCCGAATCGATCTTCAAGCTGGGGCGCCGCAGCGGCAGCTCGGGCAGATCCTGGCCGGGCAGAGGGGCCACGACCCGGGCCGCTCCGCCGCCTTCCCCGGCGAGAACATGCTCGCGCAGCACGCCCTCCCCCGGATCGACCGCGAGCAGCAGCCAGCGGGATGGCCGGGGATCGGCGTGGAAGCCCACCAGCCCGAGCACCTTCGGCGCCCCGTCGTCGTTTCCATCCCAGCCCGCCACGAATGCGTCAATCGATTCGATCGCCGAAGCCGTGCCGCTGGCGGAATCGGCCGGCGACGCCACTGCGGTTCCTCCGGCAAGGAGGCCCGTTGCAAACACGGCTATGGCCAAACCCGATCTCATTCTGCATGCTTCCCCGTGCGGGGTCGCCTCTCCAAGACTAAGATGCCGGGAGAGGGATTCTTAATCAAATAAAATATCTAGCTTTTATTGAATTTATTTCCAGTTCCGATTCCGATTCCGGCCCGTATTCCAAGCATGAACGTGTCAAAGCCCGACAGCGCGCTCCTCCTTCTCGGCCATGGATCGACCGAGAACCCGGATTCGTCGCAACCCTGCTGGGACCACGCCGAGGCCATCGAACGCGAGGGTCTCTTCGGCAGCGTCCACTGCGCCTTTTGGAAAGAGGAGCCGAACCTGCGGCAGATCTGGCCGATGATCGAGGAGTCCGAGGTCTACGTGGTGCCGAACTTCATCAGCGAAGGCTATTTCACCCGCCAAGTCCTTCCGCGCGAGCTGGAGCTGCAAGGCCACACGACCAAGCGCGGAGAGCTCCTCGTCCACTATTGCGACCCGGTCGGGATCCATCCGGCCATGACCGGCCTGCTCACGAAGCGGGCTCTCGAAATCGTCGACGAGGGAGTGCGGCCCGAGGAGACATCCCTGATCGTGGTCGGACACGGCACCGGCCTCAACAAGAAATCGACCGAGGCCATCAAGGTCCAGGTCGAGGCGATCCGCCAGTCCGACGTGCCCTTCGCCCGCGTGCTCGACGCCTACATGGAGGAGGCGCCCTTCGTGGCCGACTGGCGCGAGCTCACCGACACCCCCAACGTGGTCGTCGTCCCCTTCTTCATCGCAGACGGGCTGCACAGCTACCAGGACATCCCCGTGCTGCTCGGGATCGAGTCCGAACCGACCGCCGCCGCGAGCCAGCGCGAAGTCTTCCGCCAAAATCCCTACCGCATGGACGGGCGCACCCTCTACTACAGCTCCGCCATCGGCACCGATCCCTCCCTCGCCCGCGTCATTCTGGACCAAGTCGCCTATTTCGACGAGCACTACCGCACATGAGCCTTGCCGAAACGCTATCCGAACTCCTCCCTCCCGGCACCGAACTCGCCTTCGGCGAGCTGGCGCTCTCGCGCAGCGCCTCGGGCGTCTTCCGCGCCCGCCACACCCAAGATCGCGATGCCGGAGCGCTCCAGCCGATCGAGACCGTCCGCGAACTGCGCGAACTGGCCAAGAACGACGCCGCGGGCGAATACCGTCCCCTCAAGACCGCTCCCGGCCTCGTGGGCGGCTGGACGACCGAGACGGACTGCCCGCGCGAGTTCCTCAAGCGCCTCGACGCGATCTATCCCGGTGTCTTTGCCGCCGCCTGCGCCCACGCGGAAGGCCGCGCCGACGCCGTCGCGCTGCGTGCCACCCTCGACCGGCAGACCGGCATGTATCGCTTCGCCGGGACGATCAGCGACGAGGACGCCCGCCGCGTCGTCTCCGAAGTGTGCGCCGCCGGTTGTCTCCGCCACGTCGTCTGGCCGATCGGGGTAGACGAGGCGCCCTCGCCGCCGCCCCGCGACCCAGGCAGCATCCCCCTGATCTGCCTCGAGGCCTGCACCTTCGCCGTGAACAAGGCGCGCGAGCTGGCCAAAGAGGCCTTCGAGCGTTCCCAAGCCCAAGCCCAAGCCTAGGCCAACGCTCTCGCTCTCGCCCAATTCAAACAAGGCACAGAGGCCGACCGACTCTTCGCCCAAGCGCACGAGAAGCTTCGCAAGGCGGAAGCCGCTCAAAGCGATTCCGCCGCATTCACGTTCGCCAGCGACGCAAGTTTGCAGCGGAGGGCAACGGACTCGGTTCGGCGGCTCGACGTCTCCGCATCCTCCTGAGGTCCGGAAATGCCGCAACAGGTTCAAGGCGATCCGGACTTCGACCGCATTCGCGAAACGCCAGAACTCAAGCCACGGATGGAAACCCGAACCGGCTAGCTCCGGAACAGTCCCCCGCTGCCCGACCGAGCCGACCGCTTCCGCAGCGGTCGCCTCTCCGCTTGATCTTTCCCCTTTCCCCGTACCTGTTCTGCCCGATGCTCGTACTTCCCCGCTCCGAACACATCGCCGCCATGGCGCTCGCACTCGGCTTGGCTTTGACCGCCGTGCTGCTATCGAGCTACTGCGCCGCCGAATCCTTTTCCCTGACACTCCATGAAATCGACACGACCCTGAGGGAGGGCGACGGGCTGGCGGTGGCCGATCTCAGCGGAGACGGCCGGCTCGATCCGGTGATCTCGACGGGCAGCGGGGGGCAGGTCTACTGGTTCGAGCGCGTTGGGGCGGGCGAGTGGCGGCGCCACCTCATCGCCGAAGGCTACACCGAGATCGAGGGCACCATCGCCGCCGATTTCAACGGCGACGGACGCGTCGAGGTGGTCTTCTTCGACCAGGCCACCCGCAATCCTCCCGGCTTGGTCGTACTCGCACGGCAGGTCGGGGAGGACCCGCGCGGGGCTTGGGAAACGGCGGTGCTCGACGGCGCGGCGAACCACACCCAGCAGGGACTCGTCCACGACGTCGATGGCGACGGGCACCCCGATTTCTACTACTCCTACGAGGGGCGGGGCGCCGACGACGGGGGCTTCTTCTGGATGCGCAACCTCGGCGGCGACCCTCTCGATCCCGACAACTGGGTGAAGCACGAGATCGACCGCATCGACGGGGCTTGGTGGATCGACGGGTCCGGACCACGCGATTTCGACGGCGACGGGCTCGGGGGCGACATCCTCGTCTCGGTGCGAGAAGGGCGCAACCGCCCCCACTCGTCCGGCGCGGTGCTGGTCTACCACCAGCCGGAAGATCTCCTGACCGGCAAATGGCGCAAGACCGTGGTCGAGGAGATGCCGGGCAACGACGTGCTGCAAGTGGCCTCGGGCGATTTCACCGGAAACGGGGAGGCCAAGGATCTGCTCGTCGGCGTCGGTACCCACCGCGACAAGGCGCAGACGAACTATCGCGGCCTGCATCTCTACCGCCACGATGCCGGGGACGGCGGATGGAGGCGCACGCAGCTCAGCGAATGGCACACCGCCGCGGTGCGAGGGCACGACTTCACCGGCGACGGCATCGACGAGATCGTGGCGATGGAACGCACCCAGCACCGCGTGCAGCTCTGGGCCTACGACGGCGGCGCGGGCGAGTTCGCCCTGCGGGCCGAACACGATTTCATCAAGGGCGATGATCTGATCGTCTTCGACGACATCACCGGCGACGGCTTTGTCCGCGAGTTCTACCTCGGGTCGGACCCGGAGGGGCTGTTCTGGTTCGAGGTCGGGGTGCCGGGCCGGTAGGGCGGGACAAATCCGCTCCGGGGTGCTTTCGTGCGACCGCCCGCCCTTTTTCCCCGACCCAGATGCGCGACTCCCCTCCACCGGCCGAAAAAATCCACGCCGAGATCGTACGCGGCTGGTCGCAGGAGGATTCCACGAGATTCCCGATCGAGCGGTTCCGGCATTTCGAGGAAACCGGCTCGACGAACGACGATCTGCTCGCGCTCGTCCGCTCCGGCAAGGCCCGGCCCTACGATGTTTTCTGCGCCGACTTCCAGACCCGCGGACGAGGACGGCGAGGGGACCGCTGGGAGGCGCCACCGGGGCGCAACCTGCTCTTTTCCCTCGCCCTGCCCCTCGATGGGGACCGGCGGCTCTGGCCGCGCCTTCCCCATCTCAGCGCATGGATCCTCGGCTCGGCCGTCGAGTCCGTCCTCGCACCCGGCGATCGGCTCGGGGCGAAATGGCCGAACGATCTCCTGCACGAGGGACGCAAGCTCGCCGGCATCCTCGTGGAGACGGTGGTGGTCCCGCAGCCTTTCGCCGTCGTCGGGATCGGCCTGAATGTGAACCTACGAAACGAGGAGCTGCCCCCCGACCTGCGCCCGATCGCCACCTCGCTCTACGAGCTGCTCGGCTGCGAGTCGAGCCGCTGGTTTCTCCTCGGGCAAGTCGTCCGGGGCTTTCTGCGGCACTTCCCGGAAAAGACGGCCGATTTCGCCGAGGCGCTCGACTGGATTCGGGCGCGGGATTTTCTCCTTGGCCGACGGCTTTCGGTGCGGTGCGGCAACCAATGGCTGGAGGGATTCTCCCGGGGTCTCGGGGACGGGGGCGAGCTGCTCCTCGAGGGGCGGGGTGGCGGCGTTTCCAAGGTGA
>SLGN01000530.1 GCA_007123695.1 Verrucomicrobiales bacterium | reverse complement strand
GGCGCCGGGGGGACTGCCCCCGATGGATGGTTTGCCCTCCGGGGCGGGCGGGGGCAGCGCGTCAGGCACAGCCGGGCTCTGTGCCGCATCCCGCGGTGCGTCGGGCGGGGGCAGTTCGGTGAGGGAGAGGAAATATCCGTCGGTGTAGTCGGGCAGGGAGAGCCTCGCCGCGAGCAGGCCGGACCGGGAGACGGCGAGAGACTCCACGGGCAATTCGCTCTCGGTCACGGCTGCGGCCAGGTTCCGCTGCGGCGACCACGCCATGATCCGGGCTCTCGGCGCTGCCTCCGGGTCGGACTCGTCGGAGACGGGGGACAGGGCGAAGAGGACGCGGCCGTGCGGGTCGGCGACGGGGCCGGCGGTGACGACCGCGCCGGCCTTGCGACCGGGCCAATCGCGCACGACCGCCTGGAAAAAGTCGAGCTCGAGATTCTGGCTGGTGTCGAAGGCCTGGGTCAGCTCGGTGGGGGAGGCGGAGAGGACCGAGTAGTTCGGCCCGAGGACGAGGGAAGGCAGCGCGTTGAGCTTCGTTTCCCCGTAGAGCTGCCAGCCGATCTGGGAGAGGCCGGGGGAGAACTTGGCCATGCCGATCTGTCCTCTGCGGTTGAGGAAGAGGACGTTGGAATCGTCGATCGGGGCGATGGCGTGCACCGTGGGGATCTGTTCGTTGGGACGGATCTCGATGACGCGCCGGTCGCGGCCCTCGGGCGGGGCGGGTTGCTGTGCCGCGGTTGGCCCGGCGAAGAGGCAGGCGCAGGCCGTGGCGAGGCTCCACCGGCTGTTGTGGAAAATCGCGCTCAATCCCGTTCCTCCTTTTTGCTTTCGTCGTTAGGTTTGCCGGTTTCGTTCTTCGCGTCCTCTCCGGCGGGCTCCTGGTCTTCGTCCGTTTCGGGAATCTCCTCGGGAAACAGGGAGTAGGAGAGCAGGATCTCCTCCGCCTTGTCATTGGGGACGACGAGGGTGTCGTCCTTCCACTCGCCGACGGAGGCCTCGGCGACTTCCCGCAGCTCCTTGGGAACGGCGATGTGGATTTCGGAAGGCGCTCCGACGAGGGCAAAGCGCTGCCGCAGGATTCGGCCTCCGTCCTCGAGCCAGATCCGCTCCTCCACGGCGAGGCGCCCGGATCGGTAGAGAAACTCGGGCCGGCCCTCGACGAGCCGGAAGCCGAAATACTCGGGCTCGCCCGTGGCGCCGGGGCTCTCCGCGAGCGGATGCCGTCCGGCGGCTTTGAAGAGGTAGGGAGAGGGCGGCGGAGAGGGCTCGGCGTCTTCGTTTTCGCCGGCCCCATCGTCTTTGTCCTCGGATTGGCCGACCGCGTCGGCTGCTTGCGGCGCGGCGCCGGACGGCGAGGCCGCCTCGGCCTGCTTGGAGGCGGCGTCGAGGTCGAGGATGCCGAGGAGCCGGCAGCTGCGGGCATCCCAGAAGAGGGCGTGCGGAGCATCGACCGAGCCGATGGTGAAGGCGTCGCGCAGATCGGCGACGGTGTCGTCGGCGATGCGGTAGGGGGCGAGCGCTTTTTCTTCCTCGAGAAAGTTCCGCAGGTCGCGCCGGGCGATGTCGATCCGCAGGGGAATGCCGGAGGCGGCGGCGATGCGCGACGGCGGCTCGTCTTCCTGCGCGGAGACGAGGGCGGCGGAAAGCAGGGCAGGCCCCGCGAGGCGGAGGATGTTGGGGGACATGGACGCGATCGGACCGGGGCGGCTCATGGACTGGTTTTCAGTCGGCTTCGCCGCGGGTGAAGTGCCAGTTCGACTCGTCGCCAAGTTCGGGGCGGTAGCGGTAGCCGTCGAGGTCGAATTGCTTGAGATCCTCGGGGTCTTCAAGCCTGCGCCGGATCAGGAAATCGCTCATCAGGCCCCGAGCCTTCTTGGCCGAGAAGCTGATGATGCGGTATTTGCCGCCCCTCCATTCGCGGAAGTGCGGCGTCACGATCCGGCCCTCGATGCGGTCGGGCTGCACCGCTTTGAAATACTCCTGCGACGCGAGATTGACGAGGGTGCGGTCGCCCGATTTGGCGAGGGCTGCATTGAGATCGTCGGTGATTCGTTCGCCCCAGAATTCGTAGAGGTTGCGTCCGCGGCCGGTGGCGAGGGCGGTGCCCATCTCCAGCCGGTAGGGGAGGATGAGGTCGAGGGGGCGCAGCAGTCCGTAGAGTCCGGAGAGGATGCGCAGGTGGCGCTGCGCGAAGCGGAAGTCGTCGGCGCGGTAGCTCTCCAGCGAGAAGCCCGTGTAGACGTCGCCCTTGAAGGCGAAGAGAGCGGCGCGGGCTTCGTCGGAGGGCAGCGATTTCCCGTCCGGGGCGAGCCGCCAGTCGCGGTAGCGCTGCCAGTTGAGGTCGGCGAGTCCCGGGCTGATGTTCATGAGCGCCTCCAGCTCCGGGCGGGATTTGCCGCGCAAGGCGGCGATGAGTTCGGCGGACTCGGACAGCCGACCCGGCTGGGTCGGGCGGTGCGGCGGCGTGGCCGATTCGAAGTCCAGGGTCTTGGCGGGGGAGATGACGGCGAGCATGGCGCGGTGGTGCCGGGAAGAGGGGCGGCGGACAAACGGCCAACTCTACGGGAGTTTCGGGAAAAGCTCAACCTCGGCGAAACGGAGGCGCGGGCCTGGGTTCGCACCGGGTCCTTATCAACCCACAACCACCCCCTCGCGTCGTCGGCGGGCGGTCCATTCCCGGCACCCCCGACGAGAGCAGCGAAGCGAGCGGCCTCGACCGACGCGCGGGCCTACCGGATCCGGTTCTCTCCGGCGTTTTCGTCCTGGTGGATCGTCAGCGGCCAGCCGGGGAACTGGTTTTCCGGCTTGCCGTCGGTGGCATCGACGAGGAATCGGAAGGCCTCGCAGTGGTAGGTGCGGGCCTCGGGATCGATGGTCACGAAACCGAAGCCGCTGCCCTTCTGGTGGGCCTTGTCGTAGCGGTTCGGCTCGGTCCCGACTTCGGGGTTGCCCACGGCGTAGACGTAGATGCGGTTGCCGAGGCCTTCGAGATACTCTCCGGTGTGGGAGAGCCCGTGCTGCGGGCGGTTCTCGTGCGGCATGCCGACTTCGTCGGGCCGCCACCAGCGCGGATATCCGACGGCGATGGCGGGGGTGCAGAAGGACCAGTTGGAATCTCGCTGCTCCCCGACGCCATACTGGATGAGGGTGGCGAGGTGCTGGTCGCCGTTGATGTGCAGGGCCTTGGATTCGCGGATGATGTCGATGGCCCGGTTTCGTGCAGTTTGCGGCCAGCCTCCCGAATCGAGGTCGGCCTTGAGGTAGCCGTCCTCCTTGCCATGGTGCGTGGCGGCGTTGGCGAAGAGGGTCTGGCTGAGGAAGACCTTCATGGTGTGGCCGCGCCAGTCTTTGCACCACTGCTCGAGAAAGGTCTCCTGCCGCTCCCCGAGCAGGACGAGCCCCGGTTTGTCGAGCGAGGCGGTGTCGAAGTCGGGGCTGACGACATGGTCGGCCCGAGGACCGTCGACCTCGACGTGCTCGGGGCCGCTCTTGAACTGCCGGTCGCTGACGATGGCGAAGCCGACGCCGCCGTAGACCATGTCGCCGTAGTAGACGCTCATGCCCTGCTTGACGGGAGTCGGATCGTGGAAATCCGGGTGGTGGGCGGTATTGGTGAGGTGGACGACGTTGACCATCTCGACGGGCTGGATGTAGCCCGCCGTGGAGGAGGCGCCGCGGTCGCCTTCGGAGAACTCCATGGCCCGACCTCCCTCGCCCCAGTAGTTCCCCTGGAAGACGTCGTGGTCGTCGGGGATGCACAGGGTGGGGGCGTTGCGCATCGACTCGCGGAAGGCCCAGCCGTGCTGGTAGAACTTGCGCAGGTAGTTGAGGATGGCGGGACCGGCGGGCGCGCGGATCACCCCGAAGCCGCCGTGGGCCTCGTAGATCTGGTCGCCGGAAAAATAAAGCAGGTCGGGGTCGAGCCGCAGCAGGTTCTGCGCCACGGGCTCGTAGGGAAAGGCGTAGTCGTTCTGGCAGGTCAGGGCGCCGATGCGCAGCGGGCGGCCCGAGGGGTTGGGCTTGATGCGGCCGCCCCATTCGTCGATCGACTCGGTGCCGTCGGTGAGCGTTTCCCGATGCACCACTTTGTAGGGAGTCTCGGTGGTCTCGTCCCAGTTGGGAATGCGGAAGGTCGCCATCCAGGCCTCGGTGTCGAGGGCCTGCTTGCCGAGCGAAGTCCAGGCACCGTCCTTTTCCACGAGCAGCTCGATCTCCTGCGGCGAGGATTTGGCAAGCGGACCGGTCAGGGCGCTGAGCTTCATCACGAAGCCCTCGTCGCTGCGGGAATCGCTCAGGCTGTACATTGTCCAGAGGATGGGGCCGAAACGGTGTTCGGGGGTCGTGGCGAGGGCGTCGCCCGAGGCGTGCCAGTCGGTGAAGCTCCAGGCCGGCTCCTCGACGCGACCGCGAGGCGGCCGCTTCAACTGGCTGACGAGGGCGAGATTGCCGACCACGAACTTTTTCTGCGCATCGAGCTTCACCGATCCGAGGCGGGTGCCGTCTGGCAGGGTCGCGGTCAGTTCGAGATGGTAGCGATCGCCCTCGCCAGGACTGCCGACGAGATGAAGGCGGCACTCGCCGCCGGGGAAGGGGCGCTCCAGCTTCGCCGACTCGCGTCCGAGGATGAGTTCGTCGCCGACGAGCCCGGCGTCGATCCCGCCCCCCGCGAAGCAGTTGCTGCGGTATTCGTCGATGTCGCTGCGCACCCCGATGCGGAATCCCGCGCCGCCATCGGCGGACAGCTCGTCGGGGCGTCGCATCCGCACCGACATTGCGAAGGCCCCCTCGGCGTTGCGCAGGGCCCGCGTCAGGGAATGGACGCTGCGGTTGCCCGAGCTGACGAGGCATTCGGCCCAGCCGCCGCGGAGCCGCCAGTCCTCCATCGGATTGGCCCAGAACTCGCCCCCGAGGAAGACGCGGTCCTCGGTGCGGTCCCAGCGGTCGAGCCGGTTGGCGGCATCGTCGTCGGCGCGGGCCGGGCGGCGGGGCAGGATGCCGATCAGGGAAAGGGAGGAGAGCAGCTTGAGGCTGAGGCGTCGGGGGATTTCTCGGATCATGGTTCGGGGGGCGCAATTTCGGCGGATACGCTGGCAAGACAAGGGGAAACCTTTCCCGCAGCACTGCGGAGCGGTCCGCCTTTCCGGGCATTTCGACTCGATGCGGCATTGGCCCTTGACTCGCTGCGGCTTTTTGACGATGGAGGGAGTCGAGCGGCACCTTGCACCGAGACCCGCCGCCGCGCCCTTCCCATGGAAAGAGTCCACTTCGATGCCGCCGTGAAGACCGTCCTGCAGCAGGACCGGCGCTTCTCCGCCGACGGATACCAGTTCTTGAGGGAAGCCCTCGACCACACCGTCAAGAGCCTGCGGAAGGACGAACTCGTCGAGCACCGCCACGTCAGCGGTCCGGAATTGCTGCGGGGACTGGTGTCGTGCGCGACCGAGAAGTTCGGATCGATGGCCGTCGCGGTGCTCGAATCCTGGGGCGTGCGCACCGGCGAGGATGTCGGGGCGATGGTCTTCAACCTGATCCAAGTCGGCGCCTTCGGCCGCTCCGAGGAGGATTCGCCCGAGGACTTCGAGGGCGTCATCGACCTGCGCGAGGCGCTTCTCGCGCCCTTCCTCCCGACCCGCGAGGTCCTCGCTCCGCGCCGCGGGACCGGTCCGGCGGTCGATCCGCCGGCGCGTGGCAACCAACCCGCGACGCCCAGCGAGCTTTGAGCGCCGAATCCGAGGCTCTGCATTTTCCGCCCTTCGAGGCCCGGCTCGCGACTCTGGCGAACGGACTGGAGATCCTCGTGCGCGAGGATTCCTCCGCCCCGGTCGCGAGCTTGCAGGGCTGGGTCCGGTCGGGCAGCATCCACGAGGGCAGTTGGCTCGGCGCGGGCCTCTCCCATTTCCTCGAGCACATGCTCTTCAAGGGCGCCGGGGGACGCAGCGCCACCGACATCGCCAAGGCGGTGCAGGCCCGCGGTGGCTACATCAACGCCTACACCTCCTTCGACCGTACCGTCTACTGGATCGACGCGCCTGCCGACGGGGCGATGGACTGCCTCGACGTGCTCTGCGACGTGCTCGGGCACGCCGAGATCCCCGAAGACGAGTTCGAGGGCGAGCGCGAGGTGATCCACCGCGAGATCGCGATGGGCGAGGACAGTCCCGAGCAGGTGCTCGGCAAGCTGCTCTTCCGCACCGCCTACGCCGAGCATCCCTGCCGCCACCCGGTCATCGGCCACCTCGACCTCTTCAACCAGCTCCGCCGCGACGATCTCGGCACCTACTACCACGAACGCTATTCTCCGGACAACTTCTTCCTCGTCGTCGCCGGCGACGTGAACGCCGACGAAGTGATCGACCGGATCGGCGAGCGCCTCGGCGGGCTCGGGCGCCGCCGCCGCAGCCCCGTGGCGGCGATTTCCGAGCCTCCGCAGACCGGGCACCGGGCCGAATCGATCGCCTTTCCCACCGAGCTGCACCGCGAGCGGATCTCCTGGCAGATTCCCGACGCGCTCCATCCCGACACCACTGCGCTAGACCTGCTCTCCGCCATCCTCGGCGAGGGGCGCAGTTCCCGTCTCTTCCAGTCCGTGCGCGAGCGGCTCCATCTCGCGCATTCGGTCGGCTCGTGGTGCTACACCCCGGCCTTCGCGGGGCAGTTCACGCTGAGCTTCGACACCGAGCCGGAGAAGGCCGGGCCCGCCCGCGAGGCCGTACTGGCGGAGGTCGAGCGGATCCGGCGCGACGGCGTCACCGAGCACGAGCTGGAAAAGGCGCGCCGCCAGATTCTCAGCGCGCAGTTCGCCACCTTCGCCGACATGCGCGGCCAGGCCTCGGACATCGGGGCGAACTGGCTGCTCGCCCGCAACCCCGATTTCACCCGCGACTACGTCGAGTCGGTCCAGCACGTCGGCGCCGAAGCCGTCGCCGAAGCGGCACGCCGCTACCTACGCGAAGACCGTTGCACCACCGTCTCGCTCGTTCCCAAGGCGACCGCCACGGTTTCCCCGCCGCCGGACCGGCCGGGACGCTCCGAGGATTTTCGCCGGGTCGTTTTGGACAACGGGCTTACCGTGCTCCTGCTGGCCGACCACCGCGTCCCCTTCGTGCAGGCGACCGGGGCCTTCCGGGGCGGGTTGCTCGCCGAAACTCCCGCCGTCTCGGGAATCACCCGCCTGATGGCCCGGCTGCTCTCCAAGGACACGCTGAAGCGCGACGCCGAGGAGCTCGCCCGCGAGATCGAGTCGGTCGGCGGCGGCATCGGCGCGAGCGGTGGAAACAACAGCTTCGCCGTCTCCGTCCACGCCCTGCGGACCGACCTCGAGCGCGTCGTCGATTTGCTCGGCGAAACGCTCCTCGAGCCCGCCTTCCTGCCCGAGGTCGTCGACCGCGAGAAGGCCTACCAGCTCGCGCAGATCAAGGCCGAGGCCGACCGGCCCTTCACCGTGGCGATGAAGGCGCTGCGCCGGGGGCTCTACGGAAGCCATCCCTACGGACTCGAAGCATCCGGCACGGTCGAGTCGGTCGGGGCGCTCGACCGGGACGCCCTCGAGGCGATGCGCCAGCGGCTCGTCGTCGGCGGGAATGGCGTCGTCGGCGTCTTCGGCGACCTCGATCTCGACCGGGCCGAGGCCATGGTGCGCTCGCGCTTCGAGCATGGCGTAGTGCCGGGCCCGCGGACCTTCGGCGAAGGCGGCTTCGCGCTGCCCGGCGAACTGCCCCCCCTCGTCGAGCTGCGCCATGAAAAGGAGCAGGCCGTCCTGCTCGTCGGCTACCGCACCGTGCCGATTTCCCATCCCGACCTGCCGGCGCTGGAGATGATCGACGAGGCTTGCAGCGACATGGCCTCGCGCCTTTTCGTCCGCATCCGCGAAGAGCTCGGGCTCGCCTACTCGGTCGGTGCCACCCGGATCGACGGGCTCGAGCCCGGTCTGCTCGTCTTCTACGTCTCCACCGCTCCCGAAAAGCTCGACCTCGTGCAGTCCGAAGTTCTCGCCGAAATCGACCTGCTCCTTTCCGAAGGCCTCGCCGAGGCGGAGTTCGACCGGGCCAAGGCCTCGTGGATCGGGCGCGAGGCGATCCGCCTGCAGGGCGTGCGCGAGCTGGCCTCCGCCGCCACCATCGACGAACTCGTCGGACTGGGCTGGGACCGCTACCGGCGCACCCCCGGCATCGTCGCCTCCCTCGACCGGGAAGGCGTGCGCGAGGCCGCCGTGCGACACCTGCGCGAGGACAACCGCGTCATCGTGCGGCTGACCCGCTGAGGCCCGCTTCGCTGCACTCGGCGCGGGGAGGGAGCGGTTGGATTCAGAGGGAAACGCCCCTCTTCCACGGTTGGAAGTCGTTCTGTCCCAGTATCTGGGCCTTGGTTTTCACGCGCCCTGAGGCCACCTCGACGACGAGGTCGAGCAGTGTCTCGCCGAGCTCGTCGATGCCGACTTCGCCGCGGATGATGGCCCCGGTGTCGAAATCGATCAGGTCGGGGAGCCGCTCGGCCAGTTCCGTGTTGCTGCTGATCTTCACCACCGGGCAGACCGGATTGCCCGTGGGCGTGCCGAGTCCGGTGGTGAAGAGGATGACGTTCGCGTGGGCCCCGGCCATCGCTGTCGTCGACTCGACGTCGCCGCCCGGCGTGCAGAGCAGCGTCAGTCCCGGCTCGGTCGCGACGCCGGGATAGTCGATCGCCGCCACGACCGGCGAGGTGCCGCCCTTCTTTGCCGCTCCGGCCGACTTGATCGCATCGGTCACGAGCCCGTCGCGGATGTTCCCGGGGCTGGGATTCTGGGAAAAGTCGCTTCCCACCGCCTTCGCCCTTTCCGCATAGGCCGAGGTCAGGGCGGTGAAGTCGGCCGCTACCTCGTCGGAGACGCATCGGTCGACCAGCTCCTGCTCGACCCCGCAGAGTTCGGGGAATTCCGAGAGGATCACGCGCCCGCCGAGCGCGACGACCCGGTCCGAGAGCGCGCCCACGGCGGGGTTGGCGGAAATGCCGGAAAAGCCGTCGCTGCCGCCGCATTCGACCCCCACGCAGAGCTTTGCGAGCGGTGCGGGCCGCCGTTCCGCCCGGCTCGCCTCGACGAGCGCGACGAAGGTTTCCTTGATTGCCGTGTCCAACAGGGTTCGTTCGTCGGGGAAACCCTGTTGCCTGTAGGTCAGCAGCGGCTTGTCGAAGGCCGGAGAGCGTTCGCGGATCGCGCTCTCCAGCAGCT
>SLGN01000283.1 GCA_007123695.1 Verrucomicrobiales bacterium | reverse complement strand
GCTCGTCGCATCCTGGGGCTGGAGAAGGTCCCAAGGGTCCGGCTGTTCGCCGGTTAAAGCGGCACGCGAGCTGGGTTCAGAACGTCGCGAGACAGTTCGGTCCTCTATCCTCTGTGGGCGTAGGAGAATTGAGGGGTTCATTTCCTAGTACGAGAGGACCGGAAATGACGCACCTCTGGTGTACCAGTTGTCCTGTCAAGGGCACCGCTGGGTGGCTATGTGCGGACTAGATAAGCGCTGAAAGCATCTAAGCGTCAAGCTATTCCCAAGATGAATTCTCCCTGAAGGATCGTGGAAGACTACCACGTCGATAGGCTGCAGGTATAAGGCTGGTAACAGTTTCAGCCGAGCAGTACTAATCATCCGTTTGGCTTGTTTCGGCTCTTTCTACTCGTAGTCGATTGTTTTCCCAATATGCAGCTGTCAGAGATTCTGGATCTCTCGTTGTCGAAAAATGGCGTCGTTGCCTCGGGCTTTCCTGGGCCGATGGCGGCCGGAAGCCGGTTCCCTGGCTCAGGGAGTCGAGTTCTGGTGGTCATAGCGCGGTGGAACCACCCGGATCCATTCCGAACCCGGAAGTGAAACGCCGTAGCGCCGATGGTAGTGTGGCGATAGGCCATGTGAGAGTAGGACGCCGCCAGGTTATAAAAAACCGCCCTGATTTTCAGGGCGGTTTTTTTGTGTCGCGTGGAATCTCCAGGACCGAAGGCGCACGCCAGGCACCCGCTGATCTGCGTGTCATAGGCGTCGTAGCATAACGGCTATGACATCTACGGTAAGCGTCAACCCGAGCGCCTCTTTCCGCAGGCTGGCGATTTCCGTCAGGTCGGGCACGCACACCTTTGCGCGGCGCAAAAGATGGGCTCGCTGGCCTCCGCGCGGACGGCAGCCTTCTTGGACGCCGCCCAGGCGGCTGGCGTGATCTCCGCGATCTGCTTGTTGGTCATCGACGGCAGGCGCGTGAGCACGTCCCGCAGATACTCGTAAGGCTCGTTGCCCCGGTCTCGGCAGCTCGTTATTGCCGAGTAGATCACCGCGCTGCGCCACCCGGCTTCCTCCGCTCCGATGAACATCCAGTTCTTCTTTCCGACCGCCGTCGGACAGCCGAAGCCCCGGGCGGGGGCTGAGTCAGCCAGTCGAAGGCTGCCCGAAGGGCGAGGGAGCCGGCGCGGCGACCGAGGCAATTCGCGTTCTCGCAAAGGTTGTTGTCGATTTGCCTCGCTTCGCTCGCCCTGCGGGCTGGCTATGTCGCTCCGCTCCATTCGTCGAGCTGCACGTAGCCTGCGGAGAACTGCTCGGCTGTCATGGCGTCAACCACGGGGCGCAGCCACTCGGCCATCAGCGCCACTCCGTTGGCCATGGCCACGCCGCTGCTGGGGTCCTCCTTGAGGGTGTTCTCGGCGAGCGAGCGCAGGCCGTTGAAGCTCTCGCGCATGTCGCAGGGCTCGGCGGCGAGGTAGATCCGGAGGCTGGAGGGAAAGCTGAGCGTGGCGGCGGAGGGTCAGGGGCGGTGCTGGGGAGCGCGGAGTTCATCGACGGGGTCTTCGAACGGGAGAAGGCGAAGGGGAGGCGCTTCGGCAGAAAACGGTAGACGGGTGCCCGGCGGATGCGCGGGGCAGACTGGGGAGAGCGGCGGGATTTGCAGAAGGATGTGATGGGAAGGTAAATACCGCCTTGCTCCGGTCCGGCGGAATTGTTTGAACAAGGGAATGCCCGACGAGATCCATCCGTTGCTGGCCGGCATGACCAGCTTCTCCCCCACGGAAGTGGCTGCGGCGAGGCTGGACGCGATTTCGTTCTTCCTCGTCGCCTACGAACCCGATGCCTGCGGACCGGTTCGTTTCGCTTTGCTCGAAGAAGGTTCGATCGTGAAGGCTCTATTCGGTTTCGGGTGGATTGATGCGAATCGCGTAGGTGCCGGTCGAACTGGTGAATTCACCGGCGGAGAGGTCCTTCGTGAAATGGATCTTGAAAGAGGTCTCTTCTATCGCGAGCGACCGGCTCGAAGTGAGCTTGTATCGGTAGGACACCGTCGCTGCAGCGGTCGCCGAATCGTAAGCCATGTGGGTCTCGGTGAAGGTGAGCCGGGTGTCTCCCGCAGCCGCGCCGGTAAATTTGAAGGTGTTTTCCCGAAGCCAGAGATGGAACTCGTCTTTGCCCAGGCCGGACAGGTAGGTGGCGGCTCCGGCATGGATCGGCAGCTCCGTTCCGGCGGCTGCCTTTTCGATCTCGGCTTCGATTTTGACCATGGCATCGAGATCGGCTGAATTTTTGAAGCTGGCTTTGAGACGCCCGAGTTCTGCCCGGTAGGCGGCGAGGATCGGTTCGATCTTTTGTCTGACCGCGCGTTCGTAGCTTTGCCGAAGGTCGTCCAACTGCGGCGCGTAGAGGCTGCGGCTCTCGTTCGTCGGAATCGTTTGCCAGCATTTCGCCCTGCGGATTTCTTCTTTCGCCTCGAGCGCGGCCTCGAGCTTTTCTTCCCGCGTGAAGCGCTGCAAGTGCTGGTCGAGCGCCTTGCTGTACTTGTCCTGCAAGACGCCCACTTCGGCGACGAATTTCCGCTCGAAGGCGGCTCTCGCCGCCGCCAATGCGGGCGGCTCATTGCCTTGGTGCGATGCCGTCTGGCCAAGCATCCAATGCGGGGCGAGCAGGCTCAAAATCGGGAGCAGCCATTTCATGCTACGAGGCTATTGGAACGGCATGCGGGATGCAAGCGCGATCTACAGGACTTGCCTCGCTCGCTGCAGAATCGTTTCCAGCTCCTCGACGTTCAGCGCCGGGCGCGACGACTCCAGGTGCAGTTCGACTCCCGGCGCCAGCGCGATCCTTTTCCATGTGCCGCCTTCGGGCGCTGGCGGGTTGGCTTTGCCGCCTCTCACCGCCGCGACGATCTCGATCCCATCCAGCAGGAGCCGTTTTAGCTCCGGGACCTCCTTGCCCGCCATCAGGGCCGCAATTTGTTCCGAGGACATTCGCTCCCACAGGAGCTTCCGGATGACGAGACCTTGCACGAAATGTTTGAAGCCGTAGACGACCGATTTCCCGGCCCGTCTCGGCGCATCGATGCATCCCATGGTCTGGTAATGGCGGAACGAACGGGGGGAAAAGGCGGTGCCGGAACGGGCGTGCGCGTTCACCGAGTCGGGGCGGAACCGCTCCGCGACTTGGTTGATCCACGCGATTAGATCCGTCAAGCCAAGGCCGCCGTTCCAATCCATCGACTCCACGTCGTCCAGCTCCCGAACGGCGCACTCGGGAATTCGAATCTTACTATCCGCAGACATCTTGAAATTTCTCTTGTTGGCTGCAAACTTGCAGCGATAGTTGCAAAACAAAAGGTGAAACCTGTCACTTCATAACCGATGAAACTCTCCCATCGCAAACTGATTCGGCGGCTTGCTGCGGATACTGCGGCTCTGGCCACGCCCGAGGGGCGGCGTGTCGGCCAGCCTGGCCATGCCAAAGCGCGGCACTACCTCGTGGGGCGGCTTTCCGAGCTGGGGCTCTTGCCGTGGAGAGGCGATGGATTCGCCCTCCGCTACGAGCTTCCCCATCCGAATACGAAGCTGCCGCAGGAGTTCACCAACCTCGTCTCGGTAGTCCCCGGAAAGGACCGCAGTCTGCCTCCCATCCTGCTGGGGGCCCACTACGACAGCGTGATCGACGCCCCCTGCGCCGACGACAACGCCACCTCGGTGGCGATGAATCTCGCCATCGCGGAGGAATTCGCCGCCGGCGAGCTCGAGCGCGACCTCATCATCGCCCTCTTCGATGCCGAGGAGCCGCCGCACTTCTACGGGCAGACGATGGGCTCGCTGCGCTTCTACGAGGATCATTGCGAGGGAATCGGTTTCGCCGGGGTGATCGTTTCCGACCTGATCGGGCACGATCTGAACCTGTCCGACTTCGGAATCGAAATCCCCGGCGTCGGTCTGCTTCTGCCGCAGATCGCAAAGACGGTCTTCGTGCTCGGCGCCGAGAGCGGCGCTGCCTTTCCCCGAATCGTCGAGGAGGCGGCGGCGGAAACGAAGGGGATCCGCGTCTTTCCTACCCTGAGCCGCTACATCGGCGCTCCGTCCGACCACATGGCCTTCGAGCGCGGAGGGCAGCCCACGCTCTTTCTGAGCTGCGCCCAGGGCCGCTACTACCACGACGAGCGGGACACTCTCGACTGGATCAACTTCGACAAGCTCGCCTCCATCACCGGATTCGTGGCCGCCTGCATCTGGGGGATCGATTCGTCGCCGGGCGGAGACGCCGACGAGGCTCGCGATCCGGTGGATTTCGAACTGCGCATGATCCGTCGCGTCGCCGGCCCCCTGCTGCCGTCGATCCTGAAGCGATTTGGAATCGCGATGCCGACCACGCGCGAAGAAATGGACAAGCTCGTCGGTTCGCTGCTGTGAACACGGGGGCAGCACTCCCTCCACCGAACTGGGCACATTTCGAGGGGAGATTGTGCTGGGGAGACGGATCGGGCCCGGGAGCGAGACGGGCTCGGGCGAGGACTGGAAAAAACCGGTTTCCGATCACGTTGCTTTCCGAAACGGTTCGCTTAGCCTCCCGTCATGCGAATCATCTTGTTCACCGATATCCCTGTATGGATCAGGCCGCTGGCGGGTCGGCTTGAGGCTTTGGGTGCGGAGGTGGTGATCGCGGCGGCGATCGGGGAGGTGCCGCCGGACGGGCTCGTCGTGAACCGAATCTCGACCCTGCTGTTTCGGAAACAGCCGGAAAAAGGGGCGGAGTTTCTCGCGGCGCTGCAAGGCTGGGAGGAGGGCGGGCGCGCGGTGGTGAACGGATCGCGCGTCCTTGCTCTCGGAGTTTCGAAGTTCGCCCAGGCGGGTTTCTTCGACGACAACGGAGTCGCCACGCCGCAGACCGCGCGGGCGGAGGCGGGTCGGCGGGCCTTTCCGGATCGAAGCGTGCTGTTAAAACCCGGCGCGGGCGGTTTCGGCAGGGACATTTTCGAGTTGGAGCCGGATCGCCCGGTCCCGTCGCTGCCGGGAGGGGATTCGATGGAATGGATCGAGCAGGAGTCTCTGGTGCCGGTGGACGGGGCCGTCCATCGGGTGGAAATCATCGGCGCGAAAATCCTCTACGACGCCTGTTCGCGGATTCGCTCGCAGGATTACAACTACTGCCTAGCAAACACGGAGGCCGAGGTGGAGCTGCGACCGGAGACGGCGATGTCTCCGCTCGCGGCAGCCCAGGCTCGCCAGCTGGCGACGGCGGCGGGCATGGAGCTGGGTGCGGTCGAGTATCTGCTCTGCGCGGGGCAGGTGCCGTATTTCATCGACCTCAACCCGGTCTCCAGCCTGCACCCGACGGCGGCCGCCCTGCTGGATGCGGACCCGCTGGACCTCACGGCGGAATACCTGCTCCGCCGCGCCAGCGTCGATGGCGGGGCGTGATTTCCGAAACGTTTTCCCATGAACCCAGCCTCTCCTTTTTCTGCCCGAGTTCCTCGTCTGGCCCGATTTGCGCGATCCGTCCGCTGGCGCAGCGTTTGGTTCGTCCGTCCCGCCGCATTGATCGTCCACGTCTTGCTTGCCGTAACTGCGCAGGCAGGCGAGAGCTGCCCTGGTGAAACATGGGAATCCCTGACGGCCGACGAAGCTGCCGCGTTCGGCTGGTCGGTCGAGGGCCTCGCCGAGGCACGCCGCTATGCCGACAGCATCGACACGGCGGCGGTGATGATCGTGGTCGGGGGACGCGTGCTGGAGGCGTGGGGTCCCCTGGAGCGCAAGTTCAAGGCGCACTCGATCCGCAAGAGCCTCATCGGGGCGCTCTACGGCCTGCGCGTCGCCGAAGGGCTCGTTGATCTCGACGCCACTCTAGCCGATCTCGGCATCGACGACAACGAGCCGGTCCTGAGCGATGCCGAAAAGACCGCGACGGTGCGCCAGCTCCTGCAATCGCGCTCGGGCGTCTACCACCCCGCGCTCTACGAAACGGCGGGGATGAAGGCGGCCCGGCCCGAGCGGCACAGCCACGCGCCGGGCGAGTTCTGGTACTACAACAACTGGGACTTCAACGCTCTCGGCACGATCTACGAAAACGCTGCCGGCAGGGGCATCCACGAGGACTTCCACCGGCTCGTCGCGGTCCCGCTGGGCATGGAGGACTTCCAACCCGGCGACGGTGGCTACGTCACCGGGGACGATTCGATCCACCCTGCCTACCCCTTCCGCATCTCCACCCGCGACCTCGCCCGCTTCGGCCTCCTCTACCTGCGCGGCGGGCGCTGGGGCGAGACGAAGGTGCTGCCGAACGACTGGATCGAGGACACGCTGACTCCCTGGTCGAACGCAGGCACCCGGGGCGCCTACGGCTACCTCTGGTGGCTGGAGGACTCCGGACGCCATCTGCCCGGCGTGACCCTGCCGCCGGGGAGCTACACCGCCCGCGGTGCGGGCGGCCACTACGTGCTGGTGGTGCCGTCGCTGGATCTCGTGCTCGTGCACCGCGTGGATACCGACGAGCGAGGGCGCCGCGTCGAGGCGGCGGAGTTCGGCGAGCTGCTGCGCCTCGTGCTCGCGGCCCACGAGCCCGCCGTGCCCCTCGCCGCCGATTGGGAGGGCGATGGCCTGCACCGCCTGCCGCGCCAAGAGCAGGTCGCCCAAGTCCTGCCCCTGCTGATGACGCGCCACCGCGTGCCGGGTGCCGCTGCGCTCGCGATCGCCGACGGCGAGATTTCGTGGGAAAGCTACCACGGCGTGCGCGAAGCGGGGCGCGACGTCCCCGTCGATGCCGACACGATCTTCGAAGCCGCCTCGATGACGAAGCCCCTGCTCGCCCACCTAGCCCTGAAGCTGGTCGAGGAAGGCCGTCTCAACCTCGACCGCCCCCTCGCCGAGCATTTCGACCCGCCCTATCTGCCCGACGAGCCGGAGCACGAGAAAATCACCGCCCGGATGGTGCTCCAGCACACCGGTGGCTTTCCCAACTGGCGGCCGCGCGAGGGCAAGCTGACGGTGAAGCACGAGCCGGGCACGCGCTACCGCTATTCCGGCGAGGGCATCCTCTACCTTCAGCGGGCGATGGAGCGAATCACGGGTCGGCGCTACGACGACTACGCGCGGGACCATCTCCTCGCGCCTCTAGGCATGGAGCGCAGCGACCACGTCTGGCGCCCCGAATACGAGGCCATCGCGGCCGCCGGGCACGATGCCGAGGGAGCAACCAAGACGGACCGCCGCCTCTACACTCGCCCGAACGCCGCCTACAGCCTCTACACCACACCTCGGGAATACGCTGCCTGGGTGATCGAATCGATGCGACCCGACCAAGGCGCATCCCATTCGCTTTCCCCGGAAAGCCACGCCGAGATGCTCCGGCCCGGCGGCCACCCGACCGGACGCGAGCCGATGGAGCGCCGCGGAAACAGCGGCGGCGGCGACCCCCGCTTCGGTCTCGGATGGCTCGTCGAAACGCTGCCCTCGGGCGTGCGGCGCGTCCGCCACAGCGGGTCGAACGGTACCGGCTTCCGCAGCTACGTCGAGTTCGACCCCGACGCGGGCCACGGTCTGCTTGTCTTCGCCAACGGCATCGGCGGGAGCGGGCTGCGCGAGGACCTGGTGCGGCTCTTCGGGGTGCCTTGATTGACGGAGAAACTTGAAATCGATCCGGATCAGGGCCGCAGAGGGCCAGGCGGCGAAAATTCCTCGCGGCCGGGAGCAGCTCGATCTCGAGCTGAGGGATGCAGGCCACTCGCTGCGGACGGTGATGCGGGAGATCCCGCCGGTGTTCGGGGAGTTCCATTGAGACGCGACTGGCGAGCCAACCCTGTTCGGTCGGCGAGCCAACCCTGTTTGATCCACGAGCAGACCCTGTTCGGTCGGCGGGATCGCTTGCGATCTCTCGAGCTGCGCTTACGGGTGGGTCATGCAGGTGCAAAAAGTGAAATACGTGCTCTGGGCGGCGGACTGGCGGCGCTGCATCGCTTTCTACCGCGAGCTCTTCGGCGGCGAGACGACCATCGAGTCGGAAGTCTGGAGCGAGATCGAAATCGCCGGCGCGACCCTCGGCATCCACGGCGGCGGAGAAGGCAAACGGACCTGGACGGGCCTTTCCTTCCAGCTCGACGACTTGCGCGAGGGCATTTCGCGGCTGCTCGAATGCGGGGGCCGTCTCGCCTCCGAACCGGTCGATACCCCGGAAGATCCGCTGCACCTCGCCATGTGCATCGATCCCGAAGGCAACGAATTCATGATGACCCAGAAGCGGTCGCGCGCGTCTGCGACCGAGTGACCGGCCCGATGGGAAAAGGCAGCTCAGGGGGTGGCCACGATGTGGAGGAGCCGCACGACGGTGCGCTCGCGGAGGGGAACGAGGGCCCCGGGGGCCGGATCGCCCTCTTCGGGGAAGTCGCCGACCCAGAGATCGAAAGTCTGCTCGAGGTGGCGCACCATCTTGTCGAGCGCATCGTAGTGGAGGCGACCGCTCAAGCCGCTGGAACGGAACTCGCGGGCGGCCGGCGCAGGCGCTTCGGCTGCGTCGGGCCCGGGCTCGGGCAGGGTTCCGACGAGCGCGCCCTGGAACTCGACGGCAATGCAATTCTGGCCTTCGAAGAGGGTCGGCCCGAGGTGGCGGTATCCCAGATCGAAGGAGACGGTCCCCTGAACCGGCAGCGACCGGCTTCCGCGCCGCGACCAGGTGTCGTCGGGGCCCACGGGGCGGTCGGGAAAGCCCTGCTGGAGGCTCTCGGCGAGAGCCGCCAGCTCGTCGGGACCGAAGCGCGGCGCCCCCGGGAAGAGATCGTCGTCATTGCCCGGACCGCTTTCGGAGACGGACTCGACGGCTCCCTTCGCGTCGATGACGATGTCGAGCGAGCGGTTCAGGGAAGCCCGCAGGTGGCGGGCGAGAGGGTCGCTGCGCCCCGCGGCGGCGAGGGATTCGAACCCGATTTTCTTCCCATCCGCCGCGAGGGAAAGATCGAGCCGCTCGGTGCGTGCCTTCAGCAGGATGCCGGCCTTGCCGTCGCTTCGGATTTTGGCGTCGAACCGGGCCTGCTGCTCGAGGACGAATCCTCCGGGAGCGCCGGTCGGGCCCCGGGTTTGCAGCTCGGTGCGCACGGTGAAGCGGTAGGTGAGGCCCGGCTGGAATTCCGGGCGGATCGGCTCGGGCTTGGTCCGGGCGAGGTTTGCGGGCAGGGGCAGCAGACCGGCAGCGCCGGGATCGGGCGCTCCGTTCCGGCGGTTCGGTTGGGGAGGGGGCTCGCGC
>SLGN01000546.1 GCA_007123695.1 Verrucomicrobiales bacterium | reverse complement strand
TGTCGAGGCAACTCGCCCATGCGCTCGTCTCGCGAACAGGATTCAAGCCCGTGCGATAGAGGCTTTCGGCCTCGTCCCGCAATCGCAAGTGGAGCGAAACAATTTCTTCTATCGATGCCATGGCAATGGCGCGGGAAAACTCAGCGGCAGACGGCGGCTTTTCTCGATGCGCCGTTCCGCTGCTCCTCCCGCTTCGTGTAGCGTATCGCGGATTCCAAAGCCGGAGGCAAGCCGAAGTCGAATGGAGAACGGTCGATCTCCCCCTCGAGCATGGCGGCGAGCGCGGGTCCCAGCGCTGCGGCCAGGAGCGGCGGAACGGCGTTGCCCACGAGACGGTACTGGGCGGCCCGGTTGCCGACGAATTTCCAGTCGGGCGGGAAAGTCTGGATCAAGGAGCACTCCCGAGGCGTCAGGCGGCGGTGGCTGCCGTCTTCCAGCATCAACCAATCCTGCTGCGAACTCGCAGTCACGGTGCGTGCAGGCAGTTCCGGATCGGCGACGAACCCGCCCTGCAGATAGCCCCAGTGGCCGCCGGGGCGGGTCGTCTCCCGCTTGCCGGGACTCTTCGCGCCCTGGCCCGGCTTGAGCCCCCTCAGCCGTTTCGCCATCTCGCCGGTCGGCCGGATGACATCCTCCGGCGGAGGCGGACCGGCTTCGGCAAGCACTTCCGAAAGGCGGCGCCAGGGTTTCTGGAACAGCCCGCAGTCCTCGGGCTTCGCGTAGATCGGAACCGGAAACCGCGGTCTCGCGGCGTCGCGGTAGGCAACGATGAAAAGCCGGAAGCGTCTCTGCGGAACTCCGTAGTCAGCAGCATTGAGCAGATCCACCTCGCTGCGGTAGCCTCGCTCGTGGAGAGTCTCGCGGATGATGCGCAGCGCCTCGCCCGGTTCGCCGCCGGGACCGCGTGCCGTGAGCATGCCGCGCACGTTCTCGAAGACGATGACGCGGCAGCCGCATTCGTCGGACAGGCGAACGAAATCCCGGAAGAGCTTCCCCCTCGGATCGTCGAAGCCGAGCTGCTTGCCCGCGCTGCTCCAAGACTGGCAGGGCGGTCCGCCCGCCATCAGCGGAACCTCGCCGCGCTTGCGTCCGATTCTTGCCAAAAGATCCTCGCCACGCAGCTCGCGCACGTCGGCGCATTCGAAGAGCGCGTCTGCTCCAAAATTCCTGCCTTGGTTGGCGCGGAGGGTGGCGACCGCGTTGGGGTCGCTGTCGACTCCGTAGAGACAGCTCCAGCCCGCCCTCTCCAGTCCGAGGTCGAGGCCGCCCGCTCCGGCAAAGAGACTGATGAACTCCGGCATGGCCCTCTCTATCGTCCAACGACGACCGGAAATCAATCGGCGAATCCCCTGCCCCGGCCTACTCGAGCCCGCCGTGCAGCTCGTGGACCTTGGAGACGATGGCCTCTTCGATGCCGCGGGCCCATCCGGTGGCGGCCTCGTAGCCTCCTTCGTCCTGGATGCGGTCGCTCGGAATGTAACCGCTGTAGTCGTTGCTGTAGCCGGCCACCCAGATCCCGGCGTCGCCGGCTAGCTCCCTCTTGAGCCGCAGGGAGTAGTCGACGACGACCTCGCTGCCGAGGGTGACGAGGGTCAGGGCGTCGCCGAACTGGATGACCTGCACGGGATAGGAATGCGGCGCCCTCTCGGCGTTCTCGTAGGGCAGGGTGACCTCGCCGTAGGCGCGGCGCAGGGGACCGGCGACCCCGATGGGGTTGGCGGTCATCGCCATCTCGACGGCGTTGGCGAGCGAGCGCCCGTGCTGCTGGGCCAGCTCGAGGTCGCTGACGCCGGGGACGACGCCGCTGCGCCGCGGGTAGGGATTCTGGTCGCCTCCGCATCCGGCGACGAACATGGCGGTGAAGCCGGGGCGGTGCTGCTCGAGATATTCCTGCGCGTAGCCGGCGTAGTCGCCGCACCATTCGTAGAAGCCGAGGCAGGTGTTGTGGCAGGCATAGCCGAAGAGCACGCCGCGAGCCTCCCCCTCGGGACTCTCCACGCGCAGGGCGGGCACGGCTTGGTCGACCGGTCCCGCCGGGTTGGGCGCCTTGTTCGCGAAGGGATGGCCTTCGGGCAGAGTGTAGTCGCGCCGCCGGTTCATGGAGAATCCGCAGCGCGCCTGGTTCCAGGTGAGCCGGGCCGGCTGCAAGTCGTCGAGGGCCGCGCCGGCGACGGCGACGAGCTTGTCCTCCAGCTCGCGGGTGTATTCCCAAGCGTCGCGCACCTTCTCGTTGGCGAGTTCTTCCTCGGTGGGCGGCTCGGGTCGGCGGCGCAGCTCGGGACCGCTGTGCGTGTGCGATGCGTTCATGAGGAGGCCCTCGGGCGGGATGCCGTAGTCGGCCTCGATGCGTTCGGCGACACGGCGACGGATTCCCTTTGGCACACCGATGAGATCCATCGTCAGGACGACCTGCCGGACGCCCGCCTCGTCCTCGAGAGCGAGCGCCTTGGCGTAGAGCTCCTGCGCCTTGCCCTCGGCAGGCTTCTTGCGTGCGGCGTAACCGGCCATCCAGATGAACTTGCCGGGAGTGATCACGGTCGAGGCGAATCCGGCCTTCCACGAGGCGGGCACATGGGGAGCGACGGAAACCGGCGCCGCCTTGTCGCCCTGGGCATGGACGAGGAGGAGACCGGCGAGGAGGGCGAGCGGCAAGATCAAGGCGGT
The DNA here is from genome assembly GCA_007123695.1 of Verrucomicrobiales bacterium. Classification (GTDB taxonomy): domain Bacteria; phylum Verrucomicrobiota; class Verrucomicrobiia; order Verrucomicrobiales; family DEV007; genus Arctic95D-9. The sequence continues at coordinate 6,613 of SLGN01000546.1, read as the reverse complement.
TCGTTTCATGGGGGGACGATGGGGGACTGGAAGGGCGGATACAACGGCCTAGTGGCACCCGCGCGGGATGACTGCGGGGGAACCGTTCCGGACCGAACCAAGCCAGAATACGGGGCTTCGGCCCCTCGCGGCAAGCGCGAACGCCTCCCGCAGACGCGTCTTGAAAGGATGAAGGCCCTCTAAAATTCAGAAAAATATAAATTTTTATTGAAATTCTTATTAATTTGAGTGTAAACTACAGTTATTGCAGTCGAGACATCTCCGCAGCCTCTCAAAACCAAAAGAACCGACCATGAACATCAAAAATTTGTGCCGCGCGGCGGCCCTCGCAATCTTCCTGAATGGAACCGCCAGCGCCGGCGAATGGGGCGATCTGGGCAAATCGATCGCCCCCCTGGCGGCGCCGATCGACGACAACTGCCTCTCCTACAACTTCATCAACCTGGCCTACATCAATACGGGCTTCGGCAATCCCTACCTCTCCAACGGCAACGGTTTCGGCGTGGGCGCCTCGATGCTGTTGACGAACAACATCTTCCTCAGCGCCAACTACGCCTACGGATCCTTCGACGATGCCTGGTGCGGCTGCTTCGACGTGGGCGACATCCACCGCTACCGCTTCGGTCCGGGCCTCCGCGTGCCCATCGCACGGTGCGTCGACTTCACCTTCGACGGAGGCGCGGAATACAACTCGATGCGTTGGGACCGCAAGACGGAGCGCAACTTCGATTCGTGGGGCTACTTCTTCGGCCCCGGCATCCGCGCCCGCGCCGGACGCCTCGAGGGCTTCACCGCGCTGCACTACTACGGCCGCGAGGGCGACTTCAGCCAGAACTACATCGATCCCCGCTTCCGCAGCGGCGACTACCGCGCGGGCTACAACGGCTGGCGCTTCGTCACCGGCCTCGTCTACCACCTCAACGATCGCTTCGGCCTTCTCTTCGGCTGCGAGGTCGAGCGCCTCGACAACTTCTTCCTCGCCGGGACGCGCTACCACTTCTGATCCCTGGTTGCTCCGATCCGGCCGCCGCCCGCCTCAGTGGAGGAAGTGGCGGTGGCCGGTGAAGACCATGGCGGCCTCCCGTTCGTTGGCCGCCGCGATCACCTCTTCGTCGCGCATCGATCCTCCCGGCTGGATCGCGGCGCTCGCGCCCGCCTCGAGGGCGTGGATGAGACCGTCGGGAAAGGGGAACATCGCGTCGCTCGCCACGACCGACCCCTTCAGGCTCAGCCCGGCCTGCTCCGCCTTCCACGTGGCGATGCGGCAGGAATCGACCCGCGACATCTGGCCGGCCCCTATGGCGAGGGTGCGGTCGCTCGCGGCGAAGACGATGGCGTTGGACTTGACGTGCTTGACGATGCGCCAGCCGAAGCGCATCGCCTCGATCTCCTCGGCGGTGGGAGGCCGCTGGGTCACGACCTTTTTCTCGATCTCCTCGAGACCGAGGGCGCGGACGTCGTGGTCCATCACGAGAATGCCCCCGGGGGCGGAGTGGATCACGGGCTGCTCCAGCGTGTCGGCGAAGGTCGGATGCATCTGGATGAGGCGCAGGTTCTTCTTTTTCTGGAGCAATGCCCGCGCGTCGCTCTCGAACTCGGGCGCGATGATGACATCGGTGAAGATCTCCGCGATGACCCGGGCCAGGCCCACGCCGAGAGGCCGGTTGCAGACGATGACCCCGCCGAAGGGCGCCTGCCGGTCGGTTTCGAAGGCCTTTTCCCAAGCGAGGCGCAGATCCTCGGAATCGGCGCCGACGCCGCAGGGATTGGTGTGCTTGAGGATGGCCACGGCGGGCCGCCGAAACTCGAGGATGAGCTCCGCCGCCGCCGCGATGTCGAGCACGTTGGTGTAGCTCAGCCCCTTGCCCTGGAGCTGCTTGAAGTGCTCGTCGAAGCGTCCGTAGAGGGAGGCCTTCTGGTGCGGATTCTCGCCGTAGCGCAGCTCCTGGCAGAGCGGCAGGCTCAGGGAAAAGGAGGCGTCGGTCTCCTGCGCCGCATTGAGGTGCGCGGCGATGGCGGCGTCGTAGGCCGCGGTGCGCTGGAAAACCTTGATCGCAAGCCGTTCGCGCGTCTTGAGGGTGGTGCCGCCCTTGTGCTCGTCCATTTCCGCGACCACGGCGGCGTAGTCCGCCGGATCGACCACCACGGTCACGGAGTCGTGGTTTTTCGCGGCGGAGCGCAGCATGCTCGGCCCCCCGATGTCGATTTGCTCGATGGCCTCCTCGCGGGTGACGCCCTCCCGCGCCACGGTCTCCTCGAAAGGGTAGAGGTTCACCGCGACGAGATCGATCGGGGCGATCCCGTTCTCCTCGGCCTGCTCGCGGTGGGCGGCGAGGTCGCGCCGGTAGAGGAGCCCCCCGTGGATCTTGGGATGCAGCGTCTTCACCCTGCCGTCGAGCATCTCGGGAAAGCCGGTGAAGTCCGAGACCTCGGTCACCGGGATCCCCAGCGCGGCGATGGCCTTGGCCGTGCCGCCGGTCGAGAGAATCTCCACGCCGTGCCGATGAAGACCCTTGGCGAAGTCTTCGAGGCCGGACTTGTCAGAGACGGAGATGAGGGCGCGGGAAATGCTCATGAATGCCGGGAGCATGATCCGGCCCGCCTCCCCGCGCAAGGCGAAATCGGAGCGGTCTCGCGCGAGCCCCGCCGCGCGGGGCTCAGGCGCGGGCGAACCAGTCCTCCACCACCCGTCCGCCCACGTCGGTGAGCCGGAAGTCGCGCCCGTTGTGGCGATGGACGAGGCGCTCGTGGTCGAAGCCGAGGGCGTGGAGGATGCTGGCGTGGAAGTCGTGGATGTGCACGGGATCGTCGGCGGGCGTTTCGCCGACCTCGTCGCTGCTCCCCCATACCGTGCCGCCCCGGATCCCCCCGCCCGCGAGCCAGGCGGAAAAGACGGCGCTGTGGTGGCCCCGCCCGGTGCCGGTGGCCCACGGCGTGCGGCCGAACTCCGAGATCCAGACCACGAGAGTGTCGTCGAGCATGCCCCGCCCCTTCAGGTCGCGCAGCAGCCCCGCGACGGGCCGGTCGATGGCGCGGGCCAGGGGCTCGTGGCGCTCGATGTTCCCGTGCTGGTCCCAGTTCCCGCTGGAGCCGCGGTCGACGACCTCGACGAAGCGGACGCCGCGCTCGACGAGTCGTCGGGCCATCAGGCACTGCCACGCGAACTCCGCCGTGGGCTCCTCGTCGAGCCCGTAGAGAGCCCGCGTCGCGGGGCTTTCGCGCTCGATTTCGTAGAGTTCCGGCACGGCGAGCTGCATCCCCGCCGCCACCTCGAAGGAGCGGGCCCGTGCCGCGACCATCGGATTGGGGTCCGCCGGGGCGACCGCCTCGAGCCGCCGCAGCAAGTCCAGCTCGCGCGCCTGCACCGACGCCGGTGCGGCGGGCCGGATGTTCGCGACCTCCTGCCGGGGGCGGATGTGCAGGGCCGAATGGATCGGGGGGAGGAAGTTCGAATTCCACACCGTCGGGCCGTTGTAGGTCGGCTGGGAGGCCAGCGCGACGAAGGAGGGCAGGTTCGCGTTTTCGCTGCCGAGTCCGTAGCTGACCCACGAGCCGATGCTGGGGCGCGGCACGGTGAAGGAGCCGGTGTGGACTTGCAGGGTCGATTGGGAATGGTCGCTGTGGTCGGTGTGCAGCGACCGCACCAGACAGATGTCGTCCATGCAGTTGCGGACCTCGGGAAAGAGATCGCTCACCTCGGTGCCGCAGGCGCCTCCCGGACGGAACTCCCACGGCGAGGGCCGCGACTCGCCGCGCGCCAGCTTCTTCCCCGCGGCGGCGAGCCGCGCCAGCTCGGGCTTGGGATCGAAGCTGTCGACGTGCGAGACGCCGCCCGAGGAAAAGACGAAGATCACGCTGCGCGCGGTCGCGGGATGGTGCGGCTTTCGCGGAGCGAGAGGATCCGCCGCGCCCTCGGCGAGCAAGTCGCCCAGCAGCGCGGGATAGATCATCGAGCCGCCCACGAGCGACTGGATCGCGGCCCGTCGGCTGAGGGAGCCGGGGCCGCAAATCGATGGGAAGTGCGATGGGGAGCGAAAACGCTTCATGGGCGGGAAGAGGGGCTGCTGGGTTGGTGGAAGGGGAAGCGTGGAGACCGAGCTAGCGGACGAAGGCGAAGGAATTCGAGCCGAAGAGAGTGCGGGCAAGGCTCGTCCAGGCGGCGAGTTCGGCCCCGCCGTCGGGTTCCTCGGCCTGCCACGCCTCGGCCGCCCCGGCGAGGAACTCGGCGGCGAGCTCCCGCTCGCCCTCGTCGGGAAAGCGCCCGCAGATCCGCAGCCAGAGCGTTCCGAGGCGCGCGGCGGAGTCGTCCGGCGCCTCCGCGAACACCCTCGCGGCGAGGGCTGCCGCCTGCTCCGCCGAGAACTCGTCGTTGAGGTGGAAGAGCGCCTGCATCGGCGAGACCGAGAGACTGCGCAGCCCCGTCGCCGCAGTGGGGTCGGCCCCGTCGAAGAGGCGCAGGAAGGGATGCTTGTCCAGTCGCGTCTGCATCAGGTAGACGCTGCGCTTGTCCGTCTCGTAGGTCTCCGCAAAGGGCCGGTGCTGGCTGTAGCGGAAGTGCAGCTTGGCCGGGAAGGGGTGCCGCCCGCCCGGCTCCCGGTCGAGGCGGCCGCTCGCCGCCAGCATGCTGTCGCGCAGCTCCTCGGCGGAAAGGCGGCGGCTCTCGAAGCGCCAATACGACAGATTGGCCCCGTCGCCCGACTCGCCGGCGGCGAAGGCGGCGAAGGCGGCGCCGGCGTCGCCCGGGTCCGGCGGCAGCGAGGCCCGGGCATAGGTTTCCGAAGCCATGATGAGCCGGTGCATTTCCTTGAGGCTCCAGCCCCGGGCGACGAACTCCGAGGCGAGCCAGTCGAGCAGGGCGAGATGCTCGGGCGTCTCGCTGCGGAGCCCGAAATCGTCCGGAGTCGAGACCAACGGCCGCCCGAAGTGGTGGAGCCAGATGCGGTTGGCCATCACCCGCGGAGTCAGCGGATTCTCCGGATCGGCGATCCAGCGGGCGAGGTGGAGACGCCCGCTGTCCTCGCAGTCGTCGGGCAGGGTCTGACCCCCGAGGATCTGGAGAAAGCCGCGCCGAACCGGTTCGCCGGACAGGTCGGAAAACTCCCCGCGCCGCCGCAGCGGGGTGTCGGCGGGCTTCCCCTCCCCTGCGGCGAAGGCGAGCTCGACTTCGGGCGGGTCGGCCTTGAGCCGCGCGATCGCGTCGTCCAGCTCCTTTTCGCGGCGCTTGCGCTCTTCGTCGGAGAGATCCTTGTCCTTCTTGGCCGCCGCGAGAGCCGACTCGGCCCCGGCGAGTTCCTCGAGATAGGCTTGCCACCGCGCCGCGTCCTCCATCGAACCGAGCGGCACCTGGTCCGAGCTGTCCTTGCGGTGCTCCAGGCCGGGGAAGGTGTAGACGGTGCTCTCGAAGATGCCGTAGAGGGCGTAGTAGTCGGCCGCGGGAATCGGATCGAACTTGTGGTCGTGGCAACGGGCGCAGCTCACGGTGAGCCCGAGGAAGGCCTTGCCGAGATTGTCCACGGTGTCGTCGAGAGTGTGGACGAAGTCGCGCGGGTTCTGCCCGAAGCGCTTCGACAGAGCCAGGTAGCCGGTCGCGATGCGGTTGGCGTCGCGCTCCTGCTGCGTCGCCGCGGGCATCAGGTCGCCCGCGATCTGGCGCGCGATGAAGTCGTCGTAGGGCATGTCGGCGGCGACCGCATCGATGACCCAGTTGCGGTAGCGCCACGCTTCGGGGATGGGGAAGTCGCCGGCGTCGCCGGCGGTGTCGGCATAGCGGGCCACGTCGAGCCAATGGCGGCCCCAGCGCTCGCCGTAGGCGCGGGACGCAAGCAGCCGCTCCACCGCCCCGCGCCGCCCCGCCGGAGTGGGATCGGCGAGGAAATCCACGATCTCCTGCGGCTCGGGAGGCAGCCCGGCGAGCCCGTAGCTGGCCCGCCGCAGCCAGGTCGCCGGATCCGCCGGAGGCAGCGCAGCCACCCCCAGCGCCCGCTGCCGCGCCGCGAAATAGCGGTCGATCTCCGCCGCCGCCTCTTCCGGCGCCCCCTCGCCAGCGGAAACCTCGGCAGGACCGGATTCGGCCACTGTCCCGCCAATCGCCCCGGAAAGACCCAAGACAACGACAGCCGCCGACGCGAAGGCCCGCGCGAAGGCTGGGAGAACCCCACCAGAAACGCCGAAGGCAGCAGAACGGTCCATGATGGGGAGACTGAATCGGAAGTCTCCCCCATCGCAAGAGACGGTTCCGCGTGATGCCCTCCCCTTCAAAGGATTCCGACCACGAATGCTTACGAGTCGACCCGAAACCCAAAAACGCTGGCGTAGAGCAGTGAGCCGATCGTCCAATGAATTCCGCCAACGACCCGCCGAAAGGCCGATCGGCGAGAAGGTCTCACGACCTCCTTTACCGGTGGCACCGGGCGCGGAGCCTTGGTGTGGAGGCTTCAGCCGAAAGAAAAACGCGCATCTTCCCGAGCCTCCGCAGTCGCCCGAAGGCTCCTCACCAGCTCCAGACTCCAAGAACCAAGAACCAAGAACGGCGGCAAGGCCGCCCCCCGTCACGCCGCGACGGCCACCTGTCCCGCTCCCGTCACCGAGTCCGCCGCGAGCCCGTCCGCCCGTT
>SLGN01000695.1 GCA_007123695.1 Verrucomicrobiales bacterium | reverse complement strand
TCGAGGGCTTCGGTCCCGACGATCCGGTCGCGCCGGGAGCGCTCGTCGAAATCGAGGAAGACGGGGAAGTCCGCCTGCTGCTGCTCTCCCCGGCGGGCGGGGGCATCGTGCTGGAGACCGGGTCGGGCGAAAGCGTCACGGTGCTGGGGCCGGCCTCGCCCCTGGGCGGACGGCTGATCGGAGCGAAGGCCGGGGAAATCCTCGAAGATCCCGAGATCTTCGTGCTGGACGTCTTTTGAGCGGTTCCGCGCCGTTTTCCGCCACCGCCGTCTGCCACCGAAAGCGCGGCGGGCTCAGTTCAGCCAGAGGTCGTCGGGCTCGTCGGCGACGAGCTTGTGCCAGGGGCTGAGATCGCGCAGGAGATCCTTCCAGAGACGGTCGGACACGTCGGGGTCGATCACGAAGCGCTCGGGTCGGTGGACGATCCACGCCTTGTGGGCGAACTCGTCCTCGAGCTGGCCGCCGGACCAGCCCGAGTAGCCGACGAAGGCCCGGATCTGGAAGCCCTCGGCCTCGTGCGCGAGAGCCTCCTGCGCGGAGAGGTGGGTGGAATACTGCAGGGAGCCGTCCGCCTCGTTCCAGGCGAGGGCGGAAAAGGTGAGATGCTCGGTGCTGACGGGGCCGCCCATGTAGACGGGGGTGGCGGCGAGGCGGCGCCGCACGTCGGTCGGCAGGACCGCCTCGCTGAGAAGGTCGCCGACGCAGCGGTCGATGGGCCGGTTCAGGATGTAGCCGAAGGCCCCGTGCTGCGGGCTGTGTTCGGTGACGAGGAGGACGCTGCGGAAGAAGGTCGCCTCCCGCAGGCTCGGGTCGGCCACGATGAGGCTGCCCTTGAGCGAATTTGCCGCTGGAGTACCGCTGGACATTTTCTTGCGGCGGAGCCCGGCCCCGCTAGAAATCGAGCCTCGGGCATAAGTTGCCCGTTGGCAAGCGCGAAGGCACGGTGTTCCTTCTGCATCCATGAAGGAACTCACCGACGCCATCGCCTCGGGCGAACTGACCCCCGCCCAGGTCGCCGGGGCCGCCGCGGCCCTGCTCGACGGCTCCGTCGCCGACGAGGCGAAGGCCGCCTTTCTCTGCGCCCTCGCCGAGCGCGGCGAGACCCCCGGCGAGATCGCCGCCTTCGCCGACGCCTTTCTCGACCGCGCCGTGGTCCCGTCGCTCGACCGCGCCGTCCTCGACCGCCCCCTGCTCGACGTCTGCGGCACCGGCGGGGACAAGCTGCAGCTCTTCAATGTTTCCACCGCAGCGGTCTTCGTGCTCGCCGCCTGCGGAGTGGCGGTGGCGAAGCACGGCAACCGGGGCGTCACCTCGAAAAGCGGCGGCGCCGACGTGCTCGAGGCCCTCGGCATCCGCATCGACCTGCCGCCCCATGACTTCGGCCGCTGTCTCGCCGAGGTCGGGGCCGCCTTCCTCTTCGCGCCGCTCTACCACCCCGCCTTCAAAGCCGTCGTCCCGGTGCGGAAGCGTCTCGGCGAGCAGGGGCGGCGCACCGTCTTCAACCTGCTCGGCCCGCTCCTGAACCCGGCGCGGCCCGACTATCAGCTCATCGGGGTCTTCGACGCCGCGGTGGGGCCGGTCTTCGCCCGCATCCTGCCCGGGCTCGGACGGGAGGCCGCCTGGGTCGTCCACGGCAGCGCCGACGACGGCGGCGGCATGGACGAACTCTCCACCCTGGGGCCCTCGCGGATCTGGCAGGCCGCCCGACCCAACCCTGTCGAGTCGCGCATCGAACCCTCTTCGCTCGGGCTCGCCCCGGCCTCGGTCGCCGACCTGCGGGGCGGCGATGCCGCGGAAAACGCCTCCATCCTCGCCGGCGTTCTCGAGGGCGGCGACCGAGGGCCCCGGCGCGACATCGTTTTGCTCAACGCCGCCGCCGGACTCGCCGTGTGCGGAGCGGTCCCCGGCCTGGCCGAAGGGATGGCGCGCGCCGGCGAGGCCATCGACTCGGGCGCCGCCCTCGCCGTACTGGAACGGTGGCGCCGCTTTACCTGAAAAAATGCCGAAACGTTCCCTCATCCTGCTCGGGCTCGGAGCCTTCCTCGTGCCCTTCCTCGTCGGCGGGGCGCTGCTGCTGCTGCCCGAACTCGGCATCTTCGGCGATCCTCCCTTCACCGACGAGATTCCCGAAAAGCGTCCCCGGCGCCCCGACCGTAAGCTGCTGGAACGCCACGCGGACCAGCCCATCGGCGAGATCCTCGCCGAGCGAAAGGCGGCCCTCGCCGAAACGGACGCAGCGGCGGCCGGCGACGAGGACGACGATGGCGTCCCCGCGGCACGCGCGATCCCGCCGATCCTCGCGATGCTGCCCGACTCCCCCCTTCCCTTCCCCGACGACGCCGTGCCGCGCGACGAGGCCGGGCTCAAGGCCTTCGTCACCTCGATGAAGGCCGACGGGGAGTCGGGCTCCTCGACGGCCGAGGAGCGCTGGCAGTTCAACCTCGCCCTCGCCGCTCTTGGAGTCGGACCCGAGTCCCTCCCCGCCGCGATCCGCGCCGAGACCCGGCCCGCGCCCGAGAGCGCCGTCTTTCCGGTGCGTTTCGTGCGCCGCGAGGCCGAGCTGCGCGGCCCCCTCGCCCTCGGGGACTTCGACGGCGAGGGCGGCCCCGAGATCGTCGCCGCCGGAGGCGCCTCCCTCTACAAGGTCGAGCCGGGCGGTGGACTCGTCGCCCTCGACGGCCTCGACGGGACCGAGCCGGGGGATTCCCTTCACCCTTTCGACTTCGACGGCGACGGACGGCTCGACCTCTACCTCGCCCGGGGCGGCGGGCTGCCCGACTCCCTGCTGCGCAATCTCGGCGGCGGGCGCTTCGCCGACGAGACCGTGGCCCGCGGCCTCCTCGCCTTCGGCGACACCACCTCGATACTCTGGACCGACTACGACCGCGACGGCCTGCCCGACCTCGTCGTGGGCAGCCGCGACCGGCCCCTCGAACTCTACCGGCAGACCGAGGGCGGCCTGTTCGAGCCCGTCGCATGGGATCTCCGGCTCTGGGTGCCCGGCGGCGTCACCGCCCTCGCTGCCGGCGATTTCGACGGTGACGGACATCCCGACCTCGTCGCGGCGCGCGAGGACGGCCGCGTCCGCATCCTGCTCTCCCGGCCTGCGGCGGCGTGGAGCGACTGGCGCTTCGAGGACAGCGGCTTCGACGCCTCCTTCCCCTCGGGCGCACCGGTCTCGGCCCTCGCCGTGCGCGACGTCGATGCCGACGGCAATCCCGACCTGATCCTCGCCACCGCCTCGCCCGATCCTGCGGTCGGCTCTCTGCGCCTGCTCCGCAACGAGGGCGGGGGCGTCTTCTCCGACCTCACCGCCGAAGCGGGCCTGCGGCTCGATGCGCCGGTGCTGTCCCTCGCCTTTGCCGACATCGACCGCGACGGCTACGACGACCTTTTCCTCGGCACGCCCGCCCTCCTGCCCGACCGGGTCTTTCGCAACCGAGAGGGGGCCGGCTTCGCCGACGTCTCGGTGACGGTGCAGGGCGGCTACCTCGGCGAAACCGTCTCGTTGCACGCCGGCGACCTCGACGCCGACGGCGGCGCCGACCTGCTCGCGTTCGATGCCGACGGCAGCGTGCGCTGGCTCGAAGCCGTCGGCGGAGAAGGCCGCTGGTTGCGTGTCGCCGCACCCCGGCAGCCCGCCGGCACACGTGTCGCCCTCGCCGTGCGCGACGCCGACTGGGTTCTCCGCAGCATTGAAGGCCGTCTCGGCCCCGACGCCTCCCTCGTCCTTGGCATCGGCGCGGCTACGACGGTGGAGCGCCTCGAGGTCTGGCCCGCCCACGGCGGCGAGCAGCCCCTGAAGGCCCTCGAAAACCTCGAGCCCGACCAGACCGTGATCATCGAACTGCCCCCGCCCCCAGCCAAGCGTGCCGTCGTCCCCGTCTCGGTCGAGCCGTCGGAGTAAGCTCGCATTTTCAAGCGCTGCCGAGGCCACGCTCCAATCGGCGACGCCGGAATCATATTGATAGAAAGCGGTTCCGAAACCAAGTAAGAAATCCATTCTTATGGTCGGAACTGATCAATTTCATCTTTCGAAAAAATCCCACGAACTGCTCATCATCTGGAACAATTATACATCTGATGATTAGACATGACGGCCCGATGGCGGCGGAGGTGGCGTGACGGAAGAGCTGCGGACTGCGCGAGCCGGGAGCTTTACTTGCCCTTGCCTTTTCGTCCCTTGCCGCCCTTTGTGCCGCGGGTGGAGGGTAGGTCGTCGGCTTCGGTCTGCGGCAGCATCGCGGCGAGCTCCCGCTTCACCGGGTCGAGGGACGCGTCTCCGGCGAGATTGGTGTATTCGAAGGGATCGACGGACCGGTCGTAGAGCTCGTCGTCGCCGTCGGCGTAGCGAATGTAGCGCCAGTCGCCCGAGCGCACCGCATGGTTGCCCCTGCCATGGGTGGTGATGGCGGGCGAGGCCCACTCCGCCGCCGGGTCGCGCAGCAGCGGCGTCATGTCGTCGCCTTCGAGATGTCCGGGTCGGGGCAGGTCCGCCAGCGAGCAGAGGGTGGGGAAGATGTTCAGGAAATCGACGGGTCGGTCGCAAATCTGTCCCGACGGGGTCAGTCCCGGCACCTTCCAGACGAAGACCGAGCGGGTCGGCTCCTCCCACAGGGCGAATTTCCTCCAGTGCGACTTTTCCCCGAGGCTCCAGCCGTGGTCGCTCCAAAGGCAGACGATGGTGTTGTCCTTCCGCGGAGAGGCGTCGAGGGCGTCGAGCAACCGCCCGACTTCGTAGTCGCAGTAGGCGCAGGTCGCGAGGTAGGCCTGCACCGCCTCCTTCCAGCGCCCCGATTTCAGGATCATGGCATGGTCGCCCTCGGGCCTGGCCATGCGCACCCCGGCGGGGGGCACGTCGTCGAGATCGTCCTCGCGGTGCGGGGGTAGTTCGATGGATTGGAGGGGAAACTTCTCGAACCACTCGATCGGAACGCTGAAGGGCAGGTGAGGCTTGACGATGCCGCAGGCGAGGAAGAGCGGGGACTCGTCGCGCTCGGCGAGGCGGTCGATGCACCAATCGACGACGCGGTGGTCGGGCATGTCCTCGTTGCGGTTGGCGAGCGGGGCGAACTTGATTCCGCCGACTCCGTCGTCGGCGGCCGATGGATGGAGCCGCAGGGGCACTCTCTCGGTGTCCTTGAAGTATTCCGTCCACTTGCCCCCCGCGTCGTAGGAACCGTGGTAGATCTTGCCCGCACCGTAGACCCGGTAGCCTTGTTCGAGAAAGTGCGTGTTGAGGAGACGGCCTTCGGAAATGCCGCCGCGCCAGTTCTGGTCGTTGTGGTAGCAGCCGGTGGTGTAGGGCCGCAGGCCCGACATGAGGGAGGCCCGCGAGGGGTTGCAGGCCGGTGCGGTGCAGTAGGCGCTGGAAAAAGCGACGCCCTCGGCGGCGAGACGGTCGATGTTGGGCGTGAGCGCCTGGGGATGGCGTCCGAGATGGCCGACCCAGTGGTTGAGGTCGTCGATGGCGATGAAGAGGATGTCGGTCCGCTCTTCGGCACGGGCGAGGGCGGGCCAAAGCAGGGCGCCGGCGGCAAGGAGTGCTGCGGCATGGCGGAGTCGGGGATTCATGGCGGAGGTGGGTGCGGTGGGCGCGGTTTCGGTGTCGGGACGAAAACTTCCGGCGCAGACCGGTCCGTCTCGGTTCTCGGTCGAGCATCTTACTCGCGTTCCGGATTTCCTTGGAAGAAAATTCGTCCACGCTTCCGGTCGGGAGGCTCAGGCCGACCTCAGTGTGGAGCGATGCGGTGAATCCAACGGTAGCCGTGCGGCAGCAGCCAAATGGCGGCCACCATGTTCGCGAGGATGCCAACGGCGCAGACGATGCCGAGACTGGCGAGACCGTGGGCCGAGGCCGTGGCGAGAGAGCCGAAGCCAATCGCCGAGGACCCCCCGCAGAACAGCAGGGCGCGCCCGATGCCTCGCCGCGTCGCCGCAAGATCGCCGCCGTTGCGCCGCAGGGCGAAGATCATGTGGATGCCGTAGTCGAGCCCGGTCCCGAAGACAAGGGGCAGGCCGCAGACGTTGAAGGAATTCCATTCCAGCGGGGTCCACGCCGTCGCGAGGACGAGGACGGACGCGGCGAAGAGCAGAGAGAGGAGAGAGAGCAGCAGGTCGCGCCCGGAACGGAAGACCAGGGCCAGCATGGTCGCAAGGATGCCGAGCATGGGCAGGAAAACGCGGACGAGATCTCCCCGGATGCGCTCGTTGAGGGCGGTGCCGAGCGAACCGAGGCTGGCCACCGCCGTCGTCGCGTCGCAGACGGCCTCGACCCAGGCGCGTTCCTGCGGTCGCGCGGGCTTCACTGCGGCGAGGGCGGCGTAGCCTTCATCGTTGCCGGAGAAGAGCCGGTTGATGGACCAGGCGGCAAGGCGGCCTTCGGGCAGGGGCAGGTCGCCGAGGGCGAGATCTCCGAGGTAGGTCTCCCAGGAGGCGAAGACGGTCTTGGCGAGGGCGCCCCCTTCCTCGGAGAAGCCTGCCGCTTCGATTTCGGAGGCGATGCGTTCTCGCTGGGCGAGGAGGCGCCGCACCTCGGTCGCATTGGCGGAGAGGCGGCGGGGGTCGGGCACGAAGCCGCCGGGCAGGGCGGCTTCGACGACGAGTCCCGCCTCGAGCGCTTCGTCGATGCGCCGGGAGAGGTCTTCGAGCCGCTCGGCGAGGGTGGCTAGGTCGGGCGCCGTGACCACGGTGGGCACGGCGTTTTCGCGCCCCCGCAGCTCCTGCTGCAGAGTGCGCCACGCCACCATCGAGGGGCTGTCGCGGATGCGGAAGGGGTGAAAATTGGCCTCGAGCGAGGGCGGCTCCTTGAACAGCACCGCGGCGAGGGCGAGGACGGGAACGAGCAGGGCGGCGGCGAGGGCGGGCTGACGCCCTCGTCCGCGCGAGGGCGGCGGCGAGGCCTGGGGGGCGGAGCGCGCGCGTGCGAAGCCGACCGCGACGGGAGCGAATCCGTAGAGCATCACGAGAGCGCCGACGCCGACCCCGATGGCGACGAGGTTGCCCATTTCCGAGAGACCGGGGAGGGAGCTGAGGTTGAGCGAGAGAAAGACGGCCGCCGTCGTCGCCGCCGCCCAGAGGATCCCGGGGCCGACGCTGCGGCGCAGCGCCTTGGCGTCGCCGCCGCCGTCGCAGGCCTCGCGGTAGAGGACGATGCCGTAGTCGACGGCGAGGCCCATCAGGATCGCGGCGAAGCCGGCGCTCATCACGCCGAGGTCTCCGAAGAGGGCCCCGCCGAGAAGGAGCGTCAGGGTGAGGACCGCAAGCATCGCCGAGACCAGCCACGCGAGCGGCTTGGTCTGCCGGTGCATCCACCAGAAGAGCAGCGAGATGAGGACGAGGGTGGCGAAAACCGAGAGGCTCATGTCGCGCTCCATGCGGGTGCCGACCTCGCCCATGAAGGCGGGCGTGCCGGTGAGCCCGATCTCGACGTTTCCGGCATTGCCGCGCTCGCGCCGCCATTCCCTCTGCCATGCGGCGACCAGCTCGCGAATCTCCCCGAGCCAGCGGTAGGCGGCGCGGTAGTCCGAGAAATCGACTCCGGCGCCCTCGACGTAGAAGATCCGGAAGCTGCCGTCGGGCGAACTCATGGGGTCGGCCCCGGAGCCGGTTCCTTCGGCGAGCAGCTCGTCGAGCCGGGCGAAGCCGAGCGGGTCGTAGCTCCTCACGACAAGGTCCTGGTCGAAGAAGCCGTCGTCGATTTCTTCGCGGGCCTCTTCGAGGAGTTCGGCGGATCGCCCCTCGGCGAGGCGTTCGGCAAGGCCCGCAAGGGTGCCGGGGGGCGCGTTGAGCCACAGCCATGCGATGAGGCCGCCGCCTTCGCCGACGAGTTCCTCGATGGTGAGCTCGCGGAAGACCTCGGCGACGAGGTCGGTCCGCCCGGCGAGCCGCTCGGCGAGCGAGGCTAGGGCCGCCTCGGTCTCGAAGGACTCGTCGGCCGAAACGGTCACGACGAGCTGGCCGTCGCGACCGAAGTGACGGTTGAGCCAATCCATTCCCCGCACCTCGGGGAGGTCGGCGGGGAGCATCTCGTAGAGCACCGCCGAGAACTGCACCTGGAGCAGGGAAAACGCGGCGAGCGCTCCGAAGAGGGAGACGACGAGAATGGGAGGGAGCCGCAGGACCGATCTCATCCCGGAGGGCGATGCCCAGAGGAGGCGGGCTTCTTCGGCGCGGGCCGGGATGGTCTCAGATGGCGAGGGCGGTGTCTTCGTCCTCGTCCTCGTCCTGGAAGAAGTCGTCGTCGTCCTCTTCGCCCTTGCGCAGGGGGCGGGGACCGGGATCCTCCTTCTTCTGCAGGGCGCGGCGGAGCTTCTTGAGGGCGATGTTCTGCAGCTGGCGGATGCGCTCGCGGGTGACGCCGAATTCCTGCCCCACTTCCTCGAGGGTCTTCGGCTTCTGCCCGGCGAGGCCGAAGCGGGCGTCGATGATCTTGCGCTCGCGCTCGTCGAGGACCTCGAGGAGGTCGTCGAGCTGCATGTGCATGTTCTTGTGGCTGAGCAGCTCGAGGGGGGTCTGGGCCTTCTCGTCGCCGATGATCTCGCCGAACTCGGTCGTGTCGTCGTCGCTGATGGGGGCGTCGAGGGAAGCGGGGCGCAGGGCGGCCGACTTCAGATGCGAGAGCTTGGCCCGGTCGATCCCGATCTCTTCGGCGAGTTCCTCGTCGGTGGGCTCGCGTCCGAGCTCTTCGCTCAGGACCATGGCGACGCGGCGCATCTTCGAGATCTTGTCGACCATGTGGACGGGCAGGCGGATCGTCTTGCTCTGGTTGGCGAGAGCCCGCTTGATGGACTGCTTGATCCACCACGCCGCGTAGGTCGAGAGCTTGCCGCCCTTGTTCGGGTCGAAGCGCTCGACCGCCTTCATCAGGCCGATGTTGCCCTCGGAGATTAGGTCGAGCAGAGGCAGTCCGTAGTTCGCGTAGTCCTGCGCGATCTTGACGACGAGACGCAGGTTCGCCTTGATCATGTGGGCACGCGCCTCCTTGTCGCCCTTTTTGATGCGGTCCGCCAGTTCGACTTCCTCTTCGCGGGTAAGCAGGGGCGTTTTCCCGATCTCCCGAAGGTAGATCTTGATGCCGCCGTCCATTTCCAAGTTGGCCATAGATGTTGGGGAAATTTTTGGGTTGTTGCCACGGAGCACGGGGGCGCCGTGGGCGGGAACAGGAAAGCCTCTAGCAGAAATCGTTCCGCCAAGGCTCCAGGTTCGGGTCGGATGTCGCAGCGGTCGGGTTCGGGAATCTGGCGTCGGGGGGGGCGGGTCGCTTCATTCTTGGCTCGGGGTCGTTCCCACCCCAGCGTTCTAGCACACATCCCGGCACCTTGTCTCCACCAAAATCCC
>SLGN01000200.1 GCA_007123695.1 Verrucomicrobiales bacterium | reverse complement strand
ATCACACAAGCGCGGTTCAGACTCGTTTCCGACCTGGAAATCGCGCCTCGCCCCTGGATTGCGACCCGGATGGGAAAAACCCTCAGTTCTGGGCGGAAAAAACCTCCAAACCCTTGATATTTCGAGCTTTTTCGCTAGGGTGCCCCTTTCCCGCCAAGCCGTTCTCGGGGATCGCCGGAACTCGTCCGCGCTCCTCACCACACCTTCGCCACCCCGCTTTCCGCCATGTCCGAAGCCGAAGACGATCTCCTCCCGCCAAAGCCCACCGGCGACTACGACGCCGCCCAGATCGACAAGCTCGAGGGCCTCGACGCCGTGCGCAAGCGCCCCGGGATGTACATCGGTGACCCCGCCACCGAGCGCGGCCTGCACCATACCGTCTTCGAGGTTCTCGACAACTCCATCGATGAGCACCTCGCCGGCTTCTGCAAGCGGGTCGTCATCACCATCCACGCCGACGGCTCCATCTCGGTCGAGGACGACGGGCGCGGCATCCCCGTGGACATGCATCCGAAGTTCAAGATGCCCGCCGTCGAGCTCGTCCTCACCAACCTCCACGCCGGGGGCAAATTCGGACAGGGCGCCTACAAGTTCTCCGGCGGCCTCCACGGCGTCGGCGCGAAATGCGTCAACGCCCTCTCCGACTGGTTCAAGGCCGACGTCTACCGCGACGGCAAGATCCACCACATCGCCTTCGAGCGCGGCAAGACGACCCGCCCCCTCGAGGTCGTCGGCAACCTCGACGACCCGACCCGCACCGGGACGAAGATCAGCTTTCTTCCAGACCCCACCATCTTCACCGCCGGGGTTGATTTCAATTTCGACTACCTCACCGCCCGTCTCCGCGAGCTCGCCTTCCTCAATCCCGGCATCACCATCGAACTCGTCGATGACCGCGGCGACTCCGAGCGCAAGGCCGTCTTCTACTACGAAGAGGGAATCGTCGAGTTCGTCCGCCAGCTCGGCGAGAACAAGGATCTGATCCACCCCAACCCCATCGTCCTCAAGGGTCGCCGCATGGTTCCGATCGACGACAACGGCAAGACCGTCGAGGACGAGTGCTACGCCGACATCGTGCTGCAGTACACCGGCGACTACCACGAGAACATCCTCTGCTTCGCCAACTCCATCCCCAACGGCGACGGCGGCGCCCACCTCAGCGGTCTGCGTGCCGCCCTCACCCGGGCGGTGAACAACTACGCGAAGACCAACAAGCTGCTCAAGGACAAGGATCCCGCCCTCTCCGGCGAGGACTGCCGCGAAGGTCTCGTCGCGGTGCTCTCGATCAAGCACCCGAACCCGCGCTTCAGCTCGCAGACCAAGGAGAAACTCGTCAACAACGAAGTCGAGGGCGTCGTCGCGTCCATCGTCTACGACGGCTTCAACGCCTTCTTCGAGGAGAATCCCCAGATCGCCAAGCGCATCGTCGACAAGGTCGTCAACGCCGCCCGCGCCCGCGAAGCCGCCCGCAAGGCCCGCGAGACAGTGCGCAAGTCGGCCATGACCGGCGGCGGTCTCCCGGGCAAGCTGGCCGACTGCTCCTCGCGCGACCCCGCCGAGAGCGAGATCTACATCGTCGAGGGCGACTCCGCCGGCGGCTCCGCCAAGCAGGGCCGCGACCGCCGCACCCAGGCGATCCTGCCGATCCGCGGCAAACTCATCAACGTGGAGAAGGCTCGCCTCGACAAGGTGCTCCAAAACAAGGAGATCCAGACCATGATCACCGCGATCGGCGCGGGAATCGGCGACGGCGAGGGCGAGGGCTCCTTCAACCTCGAGAAGGCACGCTACCACAAGATCGTCATCATGACCGACGCCGACATCGACGGCGCCCACATTCGCACCCTGCTGCTGACCTTCTTCTGCCGACAGATGACCGCGCTGGTGAAGGCCGGCTACGTCTACATCGCCCAGCCGCCTCTCTACAAGATCACGCGGAAGAAGCGGGAACAGTACGTGCAGGACGACGCCCAGCTCAACAAGATCCTCATCGAGCTCGGCGCCGGCGACGTGAAACTGCGGGCGGGTGGCGACGGAGACGGCGAGGTGTTCGAGAGCGAGCAGCTCACCGAGGTCCTCGAGATGCTATCCAAGCTGAACCGCTACAGCGACGTGATCGCTCGCAATTCCGGCGATTTTGAGGACTACCTCGCCGCCGGCCGAGACGGCAAGCTTCCCGAGTATCTCGTCCAGGTTCGCGAGGGCAACGAGGTCTCGGTACGCTACTTCCTCGGCGAATCCGAACTGCGCGACTTTGCGGCGGAGAACGCCGACCTGCATCTCTTCGGACGCCGCCAAGTCCTCCTGGAGGGCGAGAACGGCGGTCCGGCCAAATCCGAAGGCCCCAGCCGCCGCGCCCGCCTCGTCGAGATCCACGAGGCCAACTCCATCGCCAAGCTCCTCGCCCGCCTCGGCGAGCTCGGCCTCGACGTGAAGCACTTCTCCTCGCAGGACGAGCCCCTCTTCCAGATCGTCGAGGGCGAAGGCGACCACGCCAAGGTCCACCCCGTCTTCAGCGTGCCCGAGATCCTCTCGAAGATCATGGAGATCGGCAAGCGCGGCATGGAGATCCAGCGCTTCAAGGGCCTCGGCGAGATGAACGCCAAGGAACTCTTCAACACCACGATGGACCCCGCCAAGCGCAAGCTCCTCCGCGTGAAGATGGATGAGGACAACGCCGTCGAGGCTGACAAGATGTTCACCATCCTCATGGGCGACGCGGTGGAGCCGCGTCGGCAGTACATCGAGGACCATGCGTTGAATGTGCGAAATCTGGATGTCTGAAGCGAAACCATGACACAAGCCGGCATCATGGACCAACAATGCGCCCTCTCCTGAGTGGCATTGGCTTCCAACTCAGACCTATCAACTTTAACCCCTCACTCTGAATGACCCACGTTGAAGGACTCGACCGCATCACGTTTCGCCCAGGCGTCATGCAGGGCCAAGCCTGCATCCGCGGGAGCCGCGTTACCGTAGCGACCATCGTCGATACCGTTGCGAGCGGTCGATCTCATGCCGAGATCCTGGCACACTACCCCTACTTGGAGGGCGAGGACATCGAGCAGGCGCTGCACTTTGCGGCGATGAAGGTGCGGGGCCAGGAATATGAACTGCAAGCATCTTGAAGATCCTCGTCGACGAATGCATGGCACCGAGCTGGACCGTTTTCCTCCGGGATTCCGGTTTCGACGCCAACTATTGGACCGAAATCGGCAGTCGCGGAGACGATGACCTTGAAATCCTGCGATGGGCCGAAGCAAACGACCATGTCATCCTCACCCGCGACCTTGACTTCAGCAGCCTTCTCGCCTGGCACGGGTTCGCCAAACCCAGCTTGGTTCAGCTCCGCACGGGTGACGCCCTCCCCGACAAGGGAACCGGCGAGCTGGTCGTGTCGTTCCTCCGCTCCGCGTCCGAAGCCCTACATCACGGCGCTATCGTCACCGTCGAGGTGGAAAGGCGTCGCGCGCGGGTGAAGTGGCTTTTCCGAGACTGATCCCTATTTTCCTTCCCCCATGTCCGACGACCCCAACACCCCGCCGCCCGCCTCCCCGACTCCGCCTCCCGGAGAAAGCGGCATTTCCCCCATCAACGTGGCCGACGAGATGTCGCAGTCCTTCCTGGACTACTCGATGTCCGTCATCATCTCGCGCGCTCTGCCCGACGCCCGCGACGGGCTCAAGCCCTCGCAGCGTCGCCTGCTCTACGCGATGCACCACGACCTCTCCCTCGCGCCGAACAAGAAGCACCTGAAGTGCGCGCGCATCGTCGGGGAGACCATGGGTAAGTACCACCCCCACGGCGACGGCGCGATCTACCCCACCCTCGTGAACATGGCCCAGCACTGGTCCATGCGCGACATCCTCGTCGACGGCCAGGGCAACTTCGGATCGGTCGAGGGCGACCCGCCCGCCGCGATGCGATACACCGAGGCCCGCCTCACCCATTGCGGCTCGGCTCTGATGACCGACCTCGAGAAGGACACCGTCGACTTTGTCGCCAACTACGACGAGACCAACCACGAGCCCTCCGTTCTGCCCGCCGCAATTCCGAACCTGCTCGTCAACGGCGGCACCGGCATCGCCGTGGGCATGGCCACGAACATCGCGCCGCACAACCTCGGAGAGGTCGTCGATGGCATCTGCGCCACGATCGACAACCCATCCATCGGCATCGCCGAGCTGCTCACCTACATCAAAGGGCCCGACTTTCCCACCGGCTGCACCATCCTCGGCATGCAGGGCATCCGCGACTACGCCGCGACCGGACGCGGCAGCGTCAAGGTGCGCGGTCGCGCCGAAGTCGTCGAGGACGCCAGAGGCCGCGAGCAGATCATCATCACCGAGATCCCCTACGCGGTGAACCGGGCCAAGCTCGTCGAGCGCATCGCCGAGCTCGCCAACGAGAAGACCATCCCCGAGATCAGCGCCGTGCGCGACGAGTCGGACGAGAACACCCGCGTCGTCGTCGATCTCAAGCGCGACGCCCGCGCCCAGGTCGTGCTGAACAACCTCTACAAACACACCGCCCTCTCCTCGACCTTCTCGGTCAACATGCTCGCGATCGACCAGCGGCGTCCCAAGCTGCTGAACTTGAAGGACGCGATCAACTGCTATATCGAGCACCGCCGCGAGGTCGTCCTGCGCCGGACCCGCTACCTTCTCGGCAAGGCCGAGGAGCAGGCCGAACGGCTCGAGGCCTACCTCCTCGCCCTCGGCAACCTCGACGACTTCATCCGCATGATCCGCGACTCGAAGACGCGGGACGAGGCGCGGGCCAAGATCAAAGCCTACACCTTCGCCGCCGAAGCAGCCGAGAGCCTTGGCATCCTCCTGCGCGGGCAGGAAAGTCTCGAGGTCCATCCCGGCCGCTACGTCCTCACCGACAAGCAGGTCGAGCACATCCTCGAGCTGCGCCTCTACCAGCTCGTCGGACTCGAGCGCGACAAGATCAAATCCGACTACGACGCACTCCTCGAAACGATCAAGGACCTGCTCGACATCCTCGCCCGTGAGGAGCGTGTTCTCCAGATCATCAAGGACGAGCTGCGCGAGGTGAAGGAAAAGTACGGCACTCCCCGCCGTACCGACTTCGCCGCCGCCGAAGAGGGCGAGATCGCCAACGTCGATCTCATCGCCAACGAAGCCAACATCATCACCGTGACCCACCGGGGCTACATCAAGCGCACCCCGGCCACCGAATACCGCACCCAGGCCCGCGGCGGAAAGGGGCTCAAAGGCATGGAGACCCGTGAGGCCGCCGCAGAGGACGAGGCCATCGACTTCGTTGAGCACCTCTTCGCCGCGACTGCGCACGACTACCTGATGTTCTTCACCGACACGGGGCGCGTCTACGTCGAGCGGGTCTACCAGATCCCCGAAGGCGCGCGCACCTCGAAGGGACGTTCCATCAAGAACCTCCTCAACCTGCGACCCGAGGAAAAGATCGCCGCCACCCTGCGGATCGAGGCGCACGGTCGCGAGGACAAGGACGCGACCTTCGTCGACAGCCTCTACGTCCTCTTCGCCACACGCAGCGGTAAGGTGAAGAAGACCTGCCTCTCCGACTTCCGCAACTACCGGAAGGACGGCATCATCGCCATCAACATCGAAGAGGGCAACAAGCTCATCGGCGTAGTCCTAACCGGCGGCGACGACGAAATCTGCCTCGTGACCAACCAAGGCTACTGCGTTCGCTGCCGCGAGACCGACATCCGACCGATGGGACGCGGCTCGGCGGGCGTCATGGGCATCCGCCCGCGCGGCGACGACTACCTCGTCTCCCTCACCGTGGCACGCGAGGGGGCGCAGCTGCTCGTCGCCAGCGAAAAGGGCCTCGGCAAGCGCACCCCCTTCGACGACTACCCCACCAAGGGCCGGGGCGGCAAGGGCGTCATCACCATGAACGTGACCGCAAAGACCGGCCTCGTCGTCGGCGCCCTGCCCGTCACCGAAGGCGACGACATCATGCTCATGACCGACGGCGGCCAAAGCGTGCGCATCCGGGCCAAGGACATCCGCACCACCGGCCGCAACGCCCAGGGCGTCAAGCTGATGAACCTCAAGGAAGGCGAGACGATCCAGGACATCGCACAAGTGATCGCCGACGATCACGACGAAGAGCCCGCCGGAAGCGTAGAACCAACCGACGCGGAGTAGTTCCGCCCCATCCAGCCTCCCCGCCGGCGAGGCCACACCCCACCCCGACCGACCCATGGACCCCGAATCGAACTCCTTTCTCTACGAACTCCTCAACACCCCCAGCCCCACGGGCTTCGAAGCGCGCGGCCAGCGGGTCTGGGCGAACCGCTGCCGCAGCTTCGCCGATTCCGTCGAGAGCGATGCCTACGGAAACGCCTGGGCCACGGTGCGGGGCGCCGACCCCGACGGGCCCCGCGTCATGATCGAAGCCCACGCCGACGAGATCGGCTTCATCGTGAAATACGTCGCCAGCGACGGATTCCTCCGCGTCGACCGGATCGGAGGATCCGACTGGGCCAATGCGCGGGGGCGACGCCTCACCGTCTTCGGCGACTCCGGCGAGGTGCTCGGGATCATCGGGAACACCGCCATCCACATTCGCGACCGCAAGGACGGGGAAAAGGCGCCCGAGGTCCACGAGCTCTTCGTCGACGTGGGCGCCTCCAGCGCCGAAGAAGTCGCCGAAATGGGCATCCGCGTGGGGCATCCCGCCGTCTACGCCGACGGCGCCGTGCCCTTCGGACGCAATCGAGTCGTGGGGCGCGCTCTCGACAACCGCATCGGCGGCTTCATCATTTCGGAGGTGGCGCGCCGCCTCGCAGGCGAAGACCCCCGCCCCGCCGCCACCTGCATCGCCCTCAACGCCGTGCAGGAGGAAATCGGCGGCCACGGCGCCACCATGGCCGCCTACCACATCAAGCCCGACCTCTGTCTCGTCCTCGACGTGACCCACGCCACCGACAGCCCCGACATCAAGCATCCCCAGCACGGCAAAGTCGTTCTCGGCGGTGGCCCCTCCATCACCCACGGCACCGCGAACCACCCCGTCATGGTGCAGCGGCTCATCGAGGTCGCCGCAGACCTCGGCATCCCTCTCCAGCACGAAGCCTCGTCTCGCTACACCGGCACCGACACCGATTCCATCTACAGCGTGCGCGGCGGCATTCCCTGCTCCCTCGTCTCCCTCCCCTTGCGCTACATGCACAGCATCGTGGAAATGGCCGACTTCGACGACGTCGCACGGGTCATCGACCTCATGACCGCCTTCGTGCGCTCGGTCCAATCCGGCGAACGCTTCGCCGTCGAAATCTGAGTCCCCCGATCCATCGGCCCGCTTCCCCTACACTCGACAGTCTGAAACGCTTGCGTTCCCGCACCCGCCGGTCCAAAATGGACGCCGACCGCCTCGAAAACCCATGATTTCCCCAGACATCCAGATCTTCATCGACGGACAGTTCCACTCGAAGGCGGACGCCAAGATTTCCGTCTTCGACCACGGTCTGCTCTACGGTGATGGAGTCTTCGAAGGCATCCGCTTCTACAACGACCGTGTCTTCCGGCTCGAACAACACATCGACCGGCTCTTCGACTCGGCCAAGGCAATCCACCTCCAGATCCCCGCGACGAGGGAGGAAGTCTGCGAAATGACGCTCGAGACGATCCGTCGGAACGGGCTTCACGACGGATACATCCGCCTCCTCGTCACCCGCGGCGTCGGCGAGCTCGGCCTGAGCCCCTACCGCTGCGAACGCGCCTCCATCGTGGTCATCGCCTCGACCATCTCGCTCTATCCGCCCGAGAAATACGAAAAGGGCCTCGTCCTCGCGACCTGTTCCACCCGACGTCCGAACCACGACGCCCTCTCCCCCGCGGTGAAATCCCTCAACTACCTCAGCAACGTCATGGCCAAGGTCGAGGCCCTCGCCGCCGGCGCGGAAGAGGGCGTCATGCTCAACTCGGCCGGCTACGTCGCCGAATGCACCGGCGACAACATCTTCATCGTCAAGAACGGCGTCGTCTACACCCCGACCGTGGCCTCGGGCTCGCTCTACGGCATCACCCGCGGCGTCGTCATCGAACTCATCTCCGAGGCCGGTCTCGACCTGCGGGAGGTCGAGTTGAGCCGCTACGACCTCTACACCGCCGACGAGGTCTTTCTCACCGGAACCGCCGCCGAAGTCGTGCCCGTGGCCGAATACGACAAGCGGGTCATCGGCAACGGAGAGCCCGGACCGGTCACCCGGCGGCTCATCGGCGACTTCAGAAAACTGGTGGAAAGCTCGGGCACGCCGATTTACGAGACAACTTCCGTAGCGTAGACTCTCTGCACGACGTGCCCAAACCGGGCTCGGGGCCTCCCGAACCCGGATGCGCCCGCATTCATCCATGAACTGCGACATCTGCCACACCGAGAAAGCGACGATCTTCTTCAGCCAGATGGCCGAGGGCAAAATGCAGAAGGTCAATCTCTGCAAGGCATGCGCCGACGAAAAGGGCGTCACCGATCCGACTGGCTTCGCGCTCGCCGACATGCTCGAAGGAATGGGCAAGCAGAGCGCCGTGGGTCCGCCCCCGGGAAAGAACGAGCTCGTCTGCGGCAGCTGCGGGTTCACCCAGACCGATTTCAAAAAGACCGGCCGCTTCGGCTGCTCCGACTGCTACCAGGTCTTCGACGAGGGGCTCGACGGCCTTCTCGAGGCGATGCACAAGCACACCCGCCATGTCGGAAAAGTGCCCAGCCGCATCCCCGAGCCCGAAGCTCGGCAGACTCCGTCCGACCCTGCTCCTACGCCCGAGAGCAATCCCCGGCTTCGGTTGAGCGAATTGAAGCAGGCGCTGTCATCCACCCGGGATCGAGAATCACGGGGGAAAAAACCCTTATATGCAGCGGCGCGGTGGTGGGCCTTGAAACCCCTGCCACCATTGACAGTTGCTGCCTTGGGCCGGGCGTCTCGCTGAAAGGGGGATACTTCAAAACAGGGGTGTTCCTGAAAGGCGCATCCGTCGGCTCGGGCGGCCATGTCCGGGAAGCGACCATTTTCGAAGAGTATGCCAGCGCCGCTCACACGGTGGGGGTCAAACAGACGATACTATTCCCGTTCGTCACCCTGGGGAGTTTGATCAATTTCTGCGACTGCCTCATGGCCGGCGGTACCGGCCCGAAGAATCACAGCGAGGTGGGGAGTTCCTACATTCATTTCAACTTCACGCCCCAACAGGACAAGGTTACGCCTTCCCTGTTAGGCGATGTTCCGGCCGGTGTCATGCTCAACCGGAACCCGATTTTCCTGGGAGGGCAGGGGGGGCTTGTGGGGCCTGCCAGGCTTGCATTCGGGACCGTGACCGCTGCCGGAACCATCTGCCGT
>SLGN01000149.1 GCA_007123695.1 Verrucomicrobiales bacterium | reverse complement strand
GTTGCGCTGAGGGAACTCTTCGAGGACGAAGCGTTCCGCGACACCAAGGCCAAGCTGCCTCTCGCGCTCGGCAAGGACGTCTACGGGCGCACCATCATCGGCGATCTCGCCCGCATGCCGCACCTGCTCGTGGCCGGGGCCACCGGCAGCGGAAAAAGCGTCTGCATCAACAGCATCATCGCGAGCCTGCTCTACCGCTTCACGCCCGACGAGCTGCGCTTCATCATGGTCGATCCCAAGGTGGTCGAGATGCAGCTCTACAACGACCTGCCCCACATGGTCATTCCCGTGGTGACCGACCCAAAGAAGGTGCTGCTCGCGCTGCGCTGGGTCATCAACGAAATGGAGCGCCGCTACGCTCTCTTTGCGAAGGTCGGGACGCGGAATTTCGACGGTTTCAACGGAATGAGGGCGAGGCAGTTGAAGGAAAAGGCTGACGCCGAGGCCGAGGCGGCAGAGCTGGAGGAAACGGCTGAGGAAGAGGAGCCCGAACTCGTCGGGACCGGCGCCTCCGAGGGCGAACTCGTCCACCACGTCAAGCTCGGCGACGACCTCGCGGACGACGGATTCCCGATCTACGCCGAGGACGGGGAGGTTCCCTTTGAACTTGCCGAACTCCAGGGGCTGCCTTCCCCTCGGCAGAACCGCCCGGCTCCTCCCGATCCCCCCGCCCCTGCCTCCGAAGACGAGGATCTGCCCGTCAGCCTGCCCTATATCGTCGTCATCATCGACGAGCTCGCCGACCTGATGCAGACCGCTCCCGCCGACGTCGAGACCGGCATCGCGCGCATCGCGCAAAAGGCGCGGGCGGCCGGCATCCACCTCATCGTGGCGACGCAGACCCCGCGGGCTGACGTCGTCACCGGAATCATCAAGGCGAACATCCCCAGCCGCATCGCCTTCCAGGTCTCCTCGAAGACCGACAGCCGCATCATTCTCGACGGAAACGGGGCGGAGAATCTCGTGGGCAAGGGCGACATGCTCTACCTGCCGCCCGGCAGCGCGCAGTTGGTGCGTGCGCAGGGAGCCCTCATCACCGACGAGGAAGCGCAGGACCTCGTCGATGCCTGCGCCGCCCAAGGCAAGCCGCGCTTCGAGCCCGAAGCGCAGGAGGCTCTGGAGTCCGGCAGCTTCGGGGACGATGGTGACGAAATCACCGACGCCGACGAGGAAACCCTGGAGAAGTGCCTCGAGGTGATCTACACGGAGAAGAAAGCCTCGACCTCGCTGCTGCAGCGGCGTCTCCGGCTCGGCTACACCCGGGCCGCACGCATGATCGACATCCTGGAAAGCCGCGGGATCGTCGGACCGGGCGAGGGCGCGAAGCCGCGGGAAATTCTGGTCGATCTTTCCGACGACTTCGCTTAGACTCAAATTCTTCGGGAACGCGGTCGGACCGATTCGTCCGCAATTCCACGAGGAACGCTTCCGCAGGGGGCGTGCAGACCGTGCCCCGCTCAGTCCGCCGCGGCGTGCAGCGAAGATGCCGACCATCGGGAAAAAGCTGGAGGAAACCCGCCGCAGCCGCGGGCTCAGTCTCGAGGACGTGGCCCGGGCCACGCGCATCCACTGCGCCGTGATCGCCCGAATGGAGGACGACGACTTTTCGCAGTTTCCCAGCGTCGCCTACGCCCGCAGTTTCCTCCGTCAATACGGTCGGCACCTCGGGCTCGATCTCGAGGAGCCGCTCGCCGCGCTCTGCGCCCGCGAAGCCCGGTTCACCGAGGATGCGCTGATGGCGGAGATGAAGCGGCCCCTCGGCCCCAGACGAACCTTTCGCCGCTCTCTCGCCCTGCTCCTCGCACGGCTGCGCCGCCCGCGTCTTTCCCGCCGTGGCCCGACCCGGCCGCTCCTGCTCAATCTTCTTCTCATCCTGCTGATGGCGGCCATCGGGCTCTTCTATCTGCTTGGATTCCATGCCCCCACGCCGGAGCAGGCACGCGAGGACATCGCCCGTGTCCTTGGCCTGCCGCTGCCGGACACCGCAGCCGGCGAGACCGCTCCGGCGCCCGAGCCTGCCGGCCCCCCGCCGGTCTCGGAGAAGGCGGAGCCCGAAATGGAGCGACCGGAACCGCCCATGGCGGCCCCGGAAGGAGTCGTCGCTTTCGATCCCGCTCCTCCCAAGCCGCCCGTGCCGAAGAAGGAGATCGTGATTGAAATCGACGAGGCTTTGCCCTCTCTCGGATCCGGCGGGACCGAGGGCCCACCGACGCCGGGGATCCGCGCCCTGCCCCCCATGAATCTCGCGAGGGACGAACCTTCCCCGCCGACACCGCCAGCACCGCCGACCGCCCCGGCTGCCTCCAAAGAGGAGCCCGGCGCCGCCCTTCGTCCCAAAGGCACCGATCCAGCAACTGCAGCGCCGCGTGTGCCCGAGCCCGAGAGGACTCCCGCAGCACGCGTTCTGCCTGGCCTGCCGCCTCCCGGAGCATCGGCGCCCGGTGCGTTTCCGCAAAGGGCGGCGACTTTGGCGCAGTCCGCTCCGGCTCTACCGTGATTCTGACTGGCCCCGTCCCAGCCCCAAGATAGTCTTCCGCCCCCACTCTTCCGCCACCCTTCCATGAAGCCCCGCACCTTCGCCCTCGCCCTCGCCGCCGCTCTCGGTCTCTTCCCTGCCGCCCGTCTGGCTTCCGCCGAGCCTTCGGATCAGCCGAACTTCATCCTCATCAACATCGACGATCTCGGCTATGCCGACATCGGGCCCTTCGGCTCGGACAATCCCACGCCCCATCTCGACCGCATGGCGGCAGAGGGGCGTCTCCTCGCCAGTCACTACGCCGCCCCGATGTGTTCGCCCTCGCGTGCCTCCCTCATGAGCGGCTGCTACTCCAAGCGGGTCCTGCCGATCAACCACGTGCTCTTCCCCGCAGCGCAAGTCGGGCTCCACCCCGACGAGACCACCGTCGCCGACATCCTGAGCGGGGCGGGCTATGCGACCGCCTGCTTCGGGAAATGGCACCTCGGCGACCAGCCCGGCCTGCTGCCCACCGACCAGGGCTTCGACACCTTCTTCGGCATTCCCTATTCGAACGACATGGGCCTCGCCTCGGAAGGGGCCCGCAGCAACCGCGGCGAACCGCTCCCGTCTCCCGAGTTCGTCGCCGAACGGGTCGCGATCGGACTGGAGCAGTCCGACGAATCCGGAATCCGGGGGTTCGCCCAGCCGCCCCTGCCTCTGATCGAGGACGACAAGGTCGTCGGTCGCGTCGCCGTCGAGGAGCAGGGCGCCCTCACCCGGCTCTACACCGAGCGGGCCGTGGCCTACATCGAGGCGAACCGCGACCGGCCCTTTTTCCTCTACCTGCCGCACAGCGCCGTCCATTTCCCGCTCTATCCCGCCGACTCCTATCTGGGCAGTTCCCCCAACGGTCTGATCGGCGACTGGGCCGTCGAAGTGGACGACAGCGTCGGGCAGGTGCTCGACCGCATCCGCGAACTCGGTCTCGCCGAGCGCACCTTCGTGCTCTTCACCAGCGACAACGGAGGCTCGCTCCGGCACGGATCGAACAACGGCCCGCTGCGCGGCGGAAAGGGGACCACTTTCGAAGGCGGAGTGCGCGTCTGCACCATCGCATGGTGGCCGGGCCGCATTCCGGCGGGAACCCGGACCGACGCCATCACCTCGATGATGGACGTGCTGCCCACCTTCGCACGGCTCGCCGGAGCGGAAATTCCCGGAGACCGCACCATCGACGGGGTCGATCTCTGGCCGATTCTCGAGGGCGATCCGGAGACTCCGCCGCGCGACACCTTCCACTTCTTCCGCGGTCTCGCGCTCGAGGCGGTCCGTTCCGGTCCGTGGAAGCTCCATCTGGCCCTTGCCGATGGCCCCGCCGCGAAGAACGGCAAAGGGTCGAAGGGGGCAAAAGGGTCGAAGGGCGGCCCCGCCCGGCCCCAGCTTTTCCACCTCGACGACGACCTTGGAGAGAGCATCGACCTCTCCGCCCGGCACCCCGAGGTGGTCGAGCGGCTCCAGGCCCTTGTCGAAGAAATGGACGCCGATCTGGGCATCTCCGAGATCGGTCCGGGATGCCGATCCCTCGGGCGCGTCGACGACCCGCGACCCTTTCTCGACCACGAGGGGAGAGTGCGGCCCGATGCCGTCGGTCCCGCCGACCGGTTTCCTTGAAAGCTCGGCCCCGTCCCTGTTTCAGCCCTGCAGCCAGAACAGCAGCGGGAGCACCGTCACCATCACCACTGCCGCGAGCAGCAGCCCGAGCCGCAGATAGTCTCCGAACCGGTAGCCTCCCGGCCCCATCACGAGGATGTTTGCGGGGTGAGAGATGGGGCTGGCGAAACTCGCTGCCGCCGCGAAGGCCACCGCCATCACGACGAAATGCGGCGAGACTCCGGCCTCGGCGGCCGCATCGATGCCGACGAGCGACATCACGAGCACCAGGGCCGCCGCCGGAACGACCGTCGTGCCGAGGGCGGTGACCAGGTAGAGGCCCGCGACGAGTCCCCAGACGCCGAGGGGATCGGTCGCCGCGACGATGCCCTTGGCGAGCCACGACGCCGCTCCGGTGTTCTGCATCGCGGTGCCGAGCGGGATCATGCACGCGATGAGAAAGACCGACTTCCATTCGATGGCGCGGTGCGCCTCCTCGATGCTGAGGCAGCGGGTTAGGACCATCAGGGTCGCGCCCGCCAGCGCCGCCAGCTCGACGGGCAGCCAACCGAGCATCACCGTCGCCGCCACCGCCGCGACGAGCAGGGAGGAGGTCAACGCCGAGAGCGGAGACCGGCGCTCCCGGTCCGCCGGGGGCATCGAGAGGAGGAGGAAGTCCCGGTCTTCGTGCAGCGAGCGGATGCGCTCCTTCGTCCCGGCGAGGAGCAGGCCGTCGCCGAACTCCAGCTTGAAGTTGCGCAGGTGCGACCGGTAGGCCCGTCCCCTCCGCCAGATCGAGAGGACTTGCAGCCCGTAGCGCTGGCGGAAGTCGAGCTCTCTGAGGGTCCTCCCCGCGAGGGAGCTGCGCGGCGAGAGGGTCGCCTCGGTGAAGACCTCTCCGCCGTGGGGGCCGCTCGGCACCCTCTCGTCGGCCGGCAGCTCTTCGACGAGCTCCAGCGACTGGATTCCCCGGACTCGTTGCAGCGCCTTGGCCCCGCCGTGGACAAGCAGTTTGTCGCCGGGGCGGATCGTCTCTTCCGGCTCGGGAAAGAAAACCGACTCGGGCTTTCTCCCGATCGCGACGATGCGCAGCCCGAGGGAGTCACCGAAGCCGCTCTCCGCGACGCTGCGTCCGGCAAGCTTGGAGTCTTCCGGGATGTCGAGTTCGAGCAGGCTGTCGGCCGACGAGTAGATCTGCCCGAAGCTTTCCTCGCTGAGAACCTGCGTTTCGGCGAATGCGGCGTCTTCGATCAAGGCGGGAAGATCCT
The DNA here is from genome assembly GCA_007123695.1 of Verrucomicrobiales bacterium. GTDB lineage: Bacteria > Verrucomicrobiota > Verrucomicrobiia > Verrucomicrobiales > DEV007 > Arctic95D-9. The sequence continues at coordinate 3,980 of SLGN01000149.1, read as the reverse complement.
CCCGCTTCACCTCGAGCTGGAGACGGTCGCCCGCCTCGAGAACGCGCCGGGCCATGTCGCCCCGCATCACCTTGCCGTCCCTTCGGATCGTGAGGATGTGGGCTCGGAAGCGCCGCCGGAAGTCGGCTTCGGCCACCGTCAGCCCGGCGAGTTCCGACTCCTCCGCGATCGAGGCCGAGACAAGGGCGAGGCGCCGCATCGAGAGCAACTCCGCGATCTCGGATCCGCGCGCGACCTCCAGGGCCTTCCAACGGAGGAACTCGTCGAATTCCTCGCGGCGGCCCTGCACCTCGAGCAGATCTCCCTCGGCGAGCGCGAAGTCACCGCCGACGGGCGCATGCAACGTCTCGCCCCGCGAGATGCTGCGGACATTGAGCCCGAGGACCGCCCCAAGCGAAGTTTCGCTCAATGGCGAGCCGGCAAAGGGCGACCCCGGCGCGACCCGGAGCCGGAAGAGACGCTCCTCGATCTGGTGGGAAAACTGAAAGTCTTCGCTCGCCTCCTCGCGCGAGGCGCGGATCGAGTCTGGCGCCCGGTCCGGCAGCAGGCGACGGCCGAAGAGGGCCACGAAGACCGTGCCCGCCACGAGCGCAGGAACGCCGAAAGGCGTGAAGCTGAAAAGCGAGAGCCCCTCGAAGCCCGCCTGGATCAGCACACCCGAGGCGACGAGGTTCAGCGAGGTTCCGACCAGTGTCGTGAGTCCGCCGAGCAGCGAAGCAAAGGCCATCGGCATGAGCAGGCGCGACGGCGCCATCCCCGTGCGTCGGCAGATGTCCATCACCACCGGCAGCATCATCGCGGCGACTCCGATGTTGTTCATGAAACCCGAGAGCACCCCCGTCACCATCATGATCACGACGATCGCGAGGGGTTCGGAGCGCCCCACCACGCCGACGAGACGGTTCCCGATGAATTCGGCCACCCCCGTTGCGGCGAGGCCCGCGCTCAGAATGAACATCGCCCAGATCGTGACCACCGCCGGATTGCTGAAGCCCGCGATCGCTTCGGCCGGGGTGACGAATCCGCCGAGGCCGAGGGCGCAGAGCACCATCATCGCCACGAGATCGGCACGCAGCCGCTCGCTCACGAAAAGCGCGAGGGCGCAGGCGAGGATCGCGAGGACGGCGAAAATCTGCGAAGTCATGGAGGAGTCCCGGGGGCGGAAGATCCCTCCTTAGCCCTACCTCGCCTCCGCCGCTCTCGCAAGCAGACGCGTGACGTCCTCGTCGAGGAGGTAGCCGCCATCGCGCAATTCGAGCAGCGATTCCGCCACGGCGCCGAGGTAGGAGAGGCGGTCGGCGTGGCGTTCCTCCACCGCAGGCCTCGGGTCGCCGCTGGCCTCGCGTTCGGCCTTCGTTTCGGCGAAAGGAAACCACGCTCCGGGCAGACCGTTCAGCACGCCACCGGCCCCGAAGGCTTCGTCGCGCAGATTCCATCCGGTCGCGGTGCCGAGCGGCACGGCGACTTCGGGAAGACGGATCCCGGCGATCTCATTACCGTCTTCGTCCACTGCCGGCACCAAGGTCGGGTATCGAGCTCCCGTCTCGGGCGGCACCACGTCGGCGATGCCTTCTTCGTCCCACCTCGGTCCGGGGTCGAGATGGAGCGGGCAGTAGATTTGGGCGGGCGGCTCCGCGCCGGGGATATTGGGAAACGAGGCGCGAAAGGTCTCCAGATCGACCAAGGTGCCGTCGTCGATGCGCGGGTGAAGGCTCGCGGGCGGTTCCGTCCCCTCGCGGATCCAGTCGTCGAGCCTTGCTAGAAGGGCGCGCAGGACCGGTCCGCGATGCTTGATCGGGTTCAGCGAATACCGCGAGCTGCCCTTTTCCTCGATGTCGTCGCTGCCGTCGAGGTGCTGGCTGCCGGCGATCAAGTAGTGCCTGACCTCGGGATCGGGCTCGAGATCGCTCCGTCCCCCGGGATCGGTGTGCAGCAGCGAGGCCGCGCGCGACCAGTATTCCGTCGAACTCTGGACGAAGAAGGTTCGCGGGACGCCGCCGACATCGCGGAGCCGGCCGAACGAATCGCCCTGCTTTCCGCTGATGGGATCCTCCAGCCATGCCGGGGCGAAGGGAAAGAAGTCGGTCGGCGAGAGGTTGCCCTCGCGGTGGCTGCCGTATACCGTGGCCATGCCGAAGCGGTGGTTGAAGAGGCCCTTGCCCGCCCCCGCCACGTGGACGAGGGCCCCGTCGAAGACGCGGCGCCCCTCCGGGTCGATGTTGAAACCGTCGTAGAGGAAGTGGTGGACGAAGCGTCCCGACTGCGAAATGCCGAAGATGATGGTGCGGTCGAGATGTCCGTGGAGGAGGTTCGGGGTGCCGTCGGGCGCCTGCTTCTCGTGGCGGAGGAAGGAAATGGTGTCCCTCAGCCCCGCGAGCCCGAGGCCGGAAACGCGCGGATCGCGCGCGGTGTAGACCAGATCGTAGATCCATCCGGGTTCGAAGCCGCCCTCGATGTAGATGCTGGTGGGGTCGGGCACGGCAGTCCCGTCCTCCCAGCGAGCGAAGGACCAGGTGCCGTCGGGCACCGCTTCGGCGGGGGAGTCGCGGTCGGGCCGTCTCGTCAGCTCCGCCCCCGCCTCCGCCAGATCGAGAGAAACGGCGGGAAATGCCTTCGAGATTCCCCATGGGCTCTGGAAAAGCGCCCGGCTCATCGTGGGTGCATCGACGGCGATTTCAACATAGTTCCGCCCCGTTACCGGAGAACCGTCGGGTTGGGTCGCCACCGGAACGCCACCGAGAAGCCGGTCGGTTCCGTCGTCCTCGATTTCGCCGCTCCATCCCGTCCAAAGCAGGCTGAAACCGTGGCGCATCAGGAAGCCGTTTCCACCGTGCTCGGCGTCTCGCGGCGCGTTGGTGCGCACCGCGTCGTTGAAGGTCCAGAGGGCGAGCTTGTTGCCGCGGTTGTGGACGTCGTAGAGAAGGGTACCATTGCCCTTGGCCGGATCGGCGGGCAGCAGCAGGACAAAGTCGGCCCAGGATTCGACGAATCCCTCTTCGTTGGTCGGTGCCAGCGGCAGATCGGCGATGCGGGCGTTCGCCGGATCGGCGGGATCGCTCTCGAAGTGCAGACGGCCCTCGACGATCTCGTAGCTGCCGGTATTGCCGAAGCTCATGCCGTCGGCGAAGGGGGTCCGGGAAGAGATCTGGACCCGCATCAGACCGGCGCGGGTTTCGGGTGCGAGGAGAGCGGCCGCCGAAGCGAGCGCGAGAAGAAAGGGCAGGGGTTTGCGCAAGAGACTCATGGGGGTCAGGCTTTCCCAGAACCGCACGCTTGGCAAGCCCGGAACACAACGCCTTGACGTGCCGTCGGATGTCTTCTCCGTCTGCCGGAACCCCGTGGAATCGGTCGGGGAACCGTCCAGGCCCGCCCCGCAGCGGGCCACGGGCTAGTGGGGCCAGGTCGTGAGGAGAACCCGCGCGTTTTCGGCGGCGTGGATTTCGGTCGATCCGCCCGGGGGCACCAGAAAGAAGTCGCCCGCGCCAAAGCGCTCGTCTCCGCAGCCGAGTTCGCCATCGACCACCGTGGCGATGACGAAGCGCCCAGCGACGGTCTCGTCGAGGCAGGATCCGGCGGCAAAATCGTGGCCCTCAAGCCGGAAATGCTCGCACGAGGCAAGCAGCGTCCCCTCGGGCTCGTCCATGGAGGGCTCCACGTCATCGAAATCGATGCAGCGCAGCGACTCCTCCACGTGCAGCTCCCGCGGTTTTCCGTCGATGCCGGGACGGTTCCAATCGTAGACCCGGTAGGTCGTGTCAGAGTTCTGCTGGATCTCGTAGATCAGCAGTCCCGCTCCGATGGCGTGGAGACGTCCGCTCGGGATGAAGATGTGCTGGCCCTTGGTTACGGGGATTTCGTGGACGCAACCTTCCACCCCTCCATGAGCGAGGGCATAGCGGAATTTCGTCTCGTCCACCCCGCGCCGCACGCCGACATGCAGCGACGCGTCGGGCGCGGCGTCGGCGATGTACCAGACCTCG
>SLGN01000603.1 GCA_007123695.1 Verrucomicrobiales bacterium | reverse complement strand
CTACCTCGCCGACCTCAACGTCAGCCGGATTGTGGGCCACTTTCTCGACAACCGCCTCATGCCCCGCCTCGCCCACGCCGAGGAGCGTCTCTCCTCGATGCTGCAGCAGGCCCGGCGCGAGCAGGAACGCTCGCCCGGTCCCGGGGCCGAGCAGCGCCTCAACCGCATCCGCGCCCTGCAAAAATGGCAGAAGCGGGGCAGCGGCCTCGTCCCCATGATCCTGCGCTGGTTCCGCGACTGAGCGACCGAGCGACCGGACGGCCGGCCTTTTTTCCCTATTTCCCATCCACCATCCATGGAGTTCATCGACCTCAAGTCCCAGCAACGCCGCATCCGCGAGTCGATCGACCGGCGCATCGCCGCCGTCCTCGACCACGGGCAATACGTTCTCGGCCCCGAGGTCGCCGAGCTGGAGGCCCGTCTCTGCGACTACCTCGGCTGCCGCCACGCCATCGGCGTCTCTTCGGGGACCGACTCGCTCCTGATCGCCCTGATGGCCCTCGGGGTCGGTCCCGGCGACGAAGTCGTGACCGTGCCCTACACCTGGATCTCCACCGCCGAGGTCGTCGCCCTGCTGGGGGCGCGGCCCGTCTTCGTCGACATCGAGGCGGACACCTGGAACCTCGACCCCGCCCTGCTCGCCGCCGCCATCACCGAGCGGACCAAGGCCATCCTGCCCGTCGGGATCTTCGGGCAGACCGCCGACATGACCGCGATCAACCGCATCGCCGCAGAGGCTGGCGGCATCCCCGTGATCGAGGACGCCGCCCAGAGCTTCGGCGCGACCCATCGCGGGAAGCGGTCCGGCGCCCTTTCGCGGGTCGGCAGCACCTCCTTCTTCCCCTCCAAGCCCCTCGGCGGCTACGGCGACGGCGGGGCGCTCTTCACCGACGACGACGAGCTGGCCGAGCGCATGCGCTGGATCCGCGTCCATGGGCAGGAGAGGAAACACTACCACCCCGTCGTCGGGATCAACGGGCGACTCGATTCCTTGCAGGCCGCCATCCTTCTGGCCAAGCTGGAGATCTTCGACGAGGAGGTCGCCCTGCGCCAGGCCGTCGCCGAGGGCTACGCCGCCCGTCTCGCCGACGCGCCCCTGACCCTGCCCCGGGTGGCCGAGGGCAACACCTCGGTCTGGGCCCAGTACACCGTCCTCGGCGAGGCGCGCGACACCCTCCAGGCGAAGCTCGCCGCCGCCGCCGTGCCCTCGGTGCCCTACTACGCCGTGCCCCTGCACTTGCAGCCCGTCTTCGCCGGCCTCGGGCACTGCGCCGGCGACTTCCCCGTGGCCGAACGCGTCGCCTCGACCGGACTCAGCCTGCCGATGAGCCCCTACGTCACCGCCGAGGACCAGGACCGCGTCGCCGCGGCGATCCTCGGCGGATGAGGGGACGGGGCGCGCGCTTCACGGAAGCAAGCCGAGCCGGTCGCTTCGATGGCGCCCGCCTCCGAGCCGTTCCGTCCAGTCTTCGTTCTCGAAATACCAGCGAACCGTCTCCTGCAGACCCTCTTCGAAGAAAATCTTCGGGCTCCATCCGAGTTCCCGCATCAGTTTCGACGAGTCGAGCGCGTAGCGGCGGTCGTGGCCGGGGCGGTCCGCGACGAAGGCGAGGCGTTCCTCCGGATCGCGCCGGACCCCGCCAGGGAGACGCTCGTCTACGAACTGCACGAGGAGCCGGGCGACCTCGCGGTTGCTCCGTTCGTCTCCGCCGCCGACGTGGTACACTTCCCCCGGCCGGCCCCGCAGCAGGATCTCCCGCAGTCCCCGGCAATGGTCTTCGACATGGATCCACTCCCTCGTCTGCGAACCGTCTCCGTAGAGCGGCAGGGCCTCGCCGCGGCGCAGCTTCGCGATGGCGAGCGGAATCAGCTTTTCCGGAAACTGGCGCGGCCCGTAGTTGTTGGAACTGCGTGCCGTGATCGCCGGAAAGCCGTAGGTCCGGCAGTAGGAGGCCACGAGGTGGTCGCCGCCCGCCTTCGAGGCCGAATAGGGATTGCCCGGACGCAGGGGCGCCGACTCGGCGACCGGCGGCGCCCCCTCGGCGAGTTCGCCGTAGACCTCGTCGGTGGAGACATTGAGGAAGCGGAAGCGGCCCGCCGCCTCGGGGGCGAGGGCGGAAAGATGCCGTCTCGCCGCCTCCACAAGATGGAAGGTTCCGAGCACGTTCGTCTCCACGAAGGGCGCGGGCGAATCGATGGACCGGTCGACGTGGCTCTCGGCGGCGAGATGGAGCACCGCGTCGAAGCGATGCTCCTCGAAGAGCGAGCCGAGCAGCGGGGCGTCGCCGATGTCGCCCCGCACCGTGAGCAGCCTCGGATCCCCGGCGAGCGCCGCGAGATTGTCCGGATGGGCCGCGTAGGTCATCTTGTCGAGGTTCACGAGGCGCTCGACCGCGAGCCCGCTGCCGCCGGCGCGGGGCGGACGGAGCAGTTCGCGGACGAGGGCGGACCCGATGAATCCGCAGCCGCCGGTGAGGAGGAGTCGCATGGTCGTGGGAATCGTTTCCGAAAGTGTCGTCCCGCACAGAATAGGCCCTCTGCGGAAAAGCGGGAGAAAAACCGCGCGGAACCGCTCTCGCCGCGAGTTCATTTTGATTTGAACAAAGACCATTCGATGCTACCGGAGCCTTGCCCTGCAAGCGGCCGCCGATGCGGTCCGAGGCCGTCGCGCCGTCTGAAGGGATTTATTGGCGCGGTGCCGCAGACGGCCCGCGACCAAGTGCGGCAGCGTGCCGCCGCCGCCGTTGCGCGGGCGTCCGAAATCCGGGCCCGGACGGTCGCTTGCCCTTCCCCGTTAGTTTTTTCCACTTCTCTCCTATGAGCACCCTCTCCACGCCGGGCCGTGTCTACGTGGCCGGCCACCGCGGCATGGTCGGCAGCGCGCTTTGCCGAGCGCTCGCCGCGGCCGGTCATCCCGATCCGATCGTCGCGACCAGTTCCGAGGTCGATCTGCGCGACCAGCGGGCCTCCTCCGAGTTCGTCGCGGACCACCGTCCCGGGACCATGGTCATCGCCGCCGCCAAGGTCGGCGGAATCCATGCCAACAACACCTATCCCGCCGACTTCCTCTACGACAACCTGATGATCGCGGCGAACCTCGTGCAGGCGGCCCACGAGCACGGGGTCGGGCGCGTGCTCTTTCTCGGCAGCTCCTGCATCTACCCGAAGTTCGCCGAGCAGCCCATCCGCGAAGACTCCCTGCTCACCGGCGCGCTCGAGCCGACCAACGAGGCCTACGCCGTCGCCAAGATCGCCGGCCTGAAGCTCTGCGAATTCTACCGCCGCCAGCACGGACGCCTCTTCCACTCGGCCATGCCCTGCAACCTCTACGGCATCGGCGACAACTACCACCCCGAGAACTCCCACGTCATCCCCGCTCTCATCCGGCGGTTCCACGAGGCGAAGCTGGCCGGCGCCGGCACCGTGACGATCTGGGGCACCGGCACGCCCCGCCGCGAGTTCCTCTTCGCCGACGACCTCGCCGAAGCCTGCCTCCACCTCCTCGCGCTGGAGGATCCTCCCTCGCTGGTCAACATCGGCGCGGGCGAGGACTTTCCCATCCGCGAGATCGCCGGGTTCGTCGCCCGCGCGGTGGGCTACGAGGGCGGGATCGAGACCGACCCGTCCAAGCCCGACGGCACTCCGCGGAAGCTGATGGACTCCTCCCTGATCGCCTCGCTCGGCTGGACGCCGACGACGGGCCTGGAGGAAGGGCTCCGGCTCGCCTACGAAGACTTCCTCAGCCGCGAAGCGGCCGGCGGCGCCTGATGGCCCGCCGCGGTCCGGACTCGGGTCCGGGCGACTGCAAAGACCATGTCATCCACCGCCGCCCGGAAGCTCTCCATGCTGCCTTCTTTCTCCAGTTGGCAGCCCGGTCGGGCCCTGCGGGCCCTCTGGGCGGCGCTCCGGCCCGGAGAGCGCTCCCGGCTTCTGGCCTACCTCGTCCTGCCGACGTTGAGCCGCTTCGCCCTGCTCGCCGGTTTCGGGGTCACGATGAAGGCGATCTTCGCCGTCGCCAGCGAGCCACTTCCGCCGGAAAGCCTGCGGCTCTACGGGGCCGCGGTCCTCTTCGTTCTGCTCTTCGCCGCCCTGATGCAGCATCTTCAGCAACGCTCCCTCGCCCGCCTTCACTACGACATGCGGGGGGTGGCGCGCCGCATCGTCGGCGGCGGTGTAGCCCGCTTCGGGACGACCGGGGATCGGGAAGGCGAGACATCGGGAAATGACGACGCGTCGCGGAAGAAGGATCGCCGCGAGGCGTGCCTCGCCGTCGAACGCGATCTCTCCAAGGGGGCTGGGGCCGGCCTGGTCACTGCCGTCGATCTGGTCGCGGGCTTCCTTCTCGTCTCGCTCATTCTCGCGGCCATCACCCTAGTCCTGCCCGCCGCCGGGGCCTTGGTCGCCGCGGTCGGCGTGGCCGTGCTTGTCTTCCTCAAGCTGCGGGTGCGGCGCCCCAGGGAAAAGGACGGCTCGCAGTCCATCTCCCGCCGCGAGCGCCGCGAGGCGCTCGACGCCCTCCTCGACGGCGCCGGCGACGAAAGCAGCCTGCTCCGCTACGAGGAAAACGGCCTCGACCGCGCTCCCGAAAGGAAGCGGCTCGCCGAAAAGCGCCGCGAATCCCGGATCGCGGTCTTCTCCAACGTGGTTTCGGCATTTGTGCTGGCGGCGTGCCTCTTTCTCGTCGCCCGGCAGGACATGCGCGAGCACGATCCGGTCCATCTCCTCCTTTTCATCATCGCGCTGCGCCTCTTCGCGATGCAGGGCCGCACCTTGCTCAAGCAGTGGGCCGAGATTCTGCGGAAAAAGCAGTTCCTCCACGCCTTCGCCCTGATCCTGACCGGGCGCGACGGAATCGCCCGCCTCGCGAGCAAGGAGGCTTCTCCGTGATGGGCCGGCCCGATCCACAGTGGGTCTTCGTCGGCGGAATGATCCGCTCGGCCTCGACCCTGCAATACCAGATCGCGAGAGCCCTCGTCGTCGAGGATCTCGGCGGCAGCGACCTCGGCTATCGCGAGGCGCACGAAATCGACGCTTTCCTCGATGCGACCGACGCCGAGACGGGAGAGGCGGCGCCCCCGGCGCCTCGCGTCGTCAAATCGCACGCCTGCACCCCCGGCATCCGGGCGCGACTCCAGCGGGGCGAGGCTGTCGCCTTCTACACCCACCGCGACATCCGCGACGTGGTCGTCTCGGGCAGTCGGAATTTCGGCGTGCCCGTCGGCGAATTCATCGACGGCCCCCTCATCGACCAAGCTGTCGGCGAATACCGCCTCTGGACTTCCTGCGGCCGGGTTTCGGTCAGCGGTTTTGATGGCATCATGGCCGATCCGGTCGCCTGGGCCGCCGAGATGGCCGTCTTTCTCGGAATCGAGGGCGACTCGGCGGCGCGGGGCGCGGAGCTGGCCGAGCGCTTTTCGCTCGATCGTCAGCGCGAGCGGATCAAAGGCGCCGCCCTTGTCGAAAAAGGCGGCTACGCCGTCGATCCCGACAGCCTCCTCCACCGCAACCACATCGACCGGGCTGCCTCGGGCATCTGGCGCGAGTCCCTCGACGAAGCGCAGATCCGCGAGATCGAGCTGCGCTCGCGCGACTGGCTCGTCGAGGCGGGCTACGCACCCGTCCACGACGATGGAGAACTGCCCATGGCCGCGGTCCTCGCCGGACTCCGCGGCCGCACCGCCGCCTATCTCCAGGAATCCGACCGCATCCTGCAAGAGCGCGAGGAACTGCTCGAAAGCGCCTCGCGCGACTCAGAGCAGTTGCGTTCGGACATCGAAGAGCTGAGGGCCAAGCTTGTCGAGTCCCAGCCTCTGCGAAAGTGGCTCGGTTTGCATCGTCGGCGCCTCCGCAACCGTTTGGACAAGCTCCGCAGACCTGTGAAGTAGCAGCGCCCCCCTGTAGCCCCCTGTTGCCCCCTGTCGCCTCCTTTCCCTCATCCTTCCATGGAAAAACCTTCGCTCTTTCACGTCACCCACGCCAAGGCCGGCTCGACTTGGCTGCACAACGTCTTCGTCTCCGCCTTCGGGAGCAAACGGGTCGCGAAACGCATCGGAGGCCGCACCGAACTCTACCGGCACGAGCCGGGGAAGATCGTGCCCGCGCTCTTCCTGTCCTACGAGGACTTCGTCGCGCTCGAGGGAACCGAGGGCGAGCGTTGTTTCTTCGTCATCCGCGACATCCGCGACACCCTCGTCTCCCTCTACTTCTCGATGCGCTACTCGCACACCGACAAGGGGTTTCCCCACATCCGGAAGTTCCGCGACGAAGTCGAGGGCATGGACGACTCCGCCGGGATCGCCCACACCTTCAAGACCCGTTCCCGGGGCTTCCGCCGCATCCAGGAAAGCTGGCTCGACTCCGGCCAGCCGGTGGTGAAATACGAAGACTTGCTGCTCGACGCCGAGGGACGGCTCGCGGAGCTCTTCGAACAGCTCGACTTTCCCTGCGACCGCAAGGCCCTCGCCGCCGCCGTCGAGGAGAACTCGTTCGAGAAGCGCTTCGGACGTCCGCTTGGAACCAAGGACAACAAATCCCACGGCCGCCAGGGAGCGCCCGGAGACTGGAAAAACTACGCCAACGACGAGATCGATGCCATCGTCGAGGAGCGCTTCGGCGGGCTGCTGTCCAAGGCGGGATACGGGCGGTGAGCCGGAGACGGAACTGAACAACCCCGCTCCGAAATTCGAAACGCTGCTCGCGAGATGAAACTTCCCATCCAGTCCGTCATCGTAACCGGTGGAACCGGGTCTTTCGGTAGGGCCTTCATTGCCCGCCTGCTTCGTGATCATCCCGAGATCGGTCGCATCGTCGTCTTTTCGCGGGACGAGCTGAAGCAGTACGAAATGGCGAACCAGGCGCCCTTTGCGGACGAGCCCCGCCTTCGCTTCTTCCTCGGAGACGTCCGCGACCGCGATCGCTTCGAGCGCGCCCTCCGTGGGATCGACGCCGTCGTCCATGCGGCGGCGCTGAAGCAAGTTCCCGCAGCGGAATACAATCCCTTCGAATGCATCAAGACCAACGTGCTGGGCGCGCAGAATGTGATCGAGGCCTGCCTGGTCTCGGGGGTGCGTCGCGTCGTCGCCCTCTCGACGGACAAGGCGGCGGCTCCGATCAACCTGTATGGAGCGACCAAGCTGTGTTCGGACAAGCTCTTCGTCGCCGCCAACAACGTCCATGGGTCGGACGACATCCGCTTTTCGGTGGTCCGCTACGGCAATGTCATGGGATCCCGGGGCTCGGTCATTCCGTTCTTTCTGGATCGGAGGCGCACCGGCACCCTTCCGATCACGGATCCGCGGATGACTCGGTTCAACATCACCTTGGAAGATGGCGTAAACATGGTGATGCATGCCATCTCCAACTCCCTCGGCGGGGAAATCTTCGTGCCGAAGATTCCGTCCTACCGCATCACCGACGTGGCGGAAGCGATCGGTCCCGACTGCGAGCGTCCCGTCGTCGGCATCCGGCCCGGCGAGAAGCTCCACGAGGAGATGGTCACCGAGACCGACGCCTTGCAGACCATTTCGACGGACCGCCACTACATCATCGTTCCGATGCTCCACGGTCAGGACCGGCGGGAGTCCCTCGCCCGCTACGCGGCCCATCATGCCGGGAAGCCGGTGGAGGAGGGGTTCTCCTACCACTCCGGCCGCAACGATGAATGGCTCACCGTCTCTGAGATCCGAGAGCTCGTGCGCGAGCATGTCGATTCGGGCTTTGCTGCGACCCCGCCATGATCCCCTACGGCTGCCAAGACATCACCGAGGAAGACATCGCGGCGGTCGTCGATGTTCTTCGTTCCGACTTCATCACCCAGGGGCCGGTGGTCGGGCGCTTCGAGTCGGCTCTGGCGGGCCGCTGCGATGCCGGGCACGGAGTCGCGGTGAGCAATGGAACCGCCGGACTCCACCTCGCCCTGTTGGCTCTCGGAGTCGGGCCTGGCGATCTTGTTTGGACCTCGTCGATCACCTTCGTCGCTTCCGCGAACGCCGCCCGCTACTGCGGCGCCGCCGTGGACTTCGTCGACATCGACCCCGGAACCGCGAACCTTTGTCCGGACCGCCTCGCCGAAAAGCTGGAGCGGGCCGAGCGGGACGGATCGCTGCCGAAGGTCGTCGTTCCGGTGCATTTCGCCGGACAAAGCAGCGCGATGGACCGGATTTCGGAATTGTCGGGCCGCTACGGATTTCGCATCCTCGAGGACGCCTCGCACGCCCTGGGTGGGGCCTATCGAGGCGCTCCGGTCGGGTCGTGCCGCTGGTCCGATGCGACCGTCCATAGCTTCCACCCCGTGAAGATCATAACCACGGGCGAGGGCGGCATGGTCACGACGAACGACGAGGAGTTGGCGTGGAGGCTTTCCACGCTCCGAACCCATGGGATCACGCGGGACTCCGCCCGGATGACCGGCGCCAGCCACGGCCCGTGGTACTACCAGCAGCTCGAACTTGGCTACAACTACCGCCTCACCGATCTCCAGTCGGCGCTGGGACTCAGCCAATTGGGGAGGCTCGACGAATTCGCCGCGCGGCGCTCCGCGCTCGCGGCACGCTACGACGAGGCCTTGGCGGGCTTTCCGCTGCGTCCCTTGGCCCGCGACCGCAACGCGACGAGCGGATGGCACCTCTACGTGGTGCGCCTCGACCTCTCCGCGATCGGATGCAACCGCCGCGAGGTCTTCGACCGGCTCCGGGCGGCCGGGGTCGGCGTGAACGTCCACTACATTCCCGTCCATCTCCAACCGGACTACGTCCGCCTCGGATTCTCGCCGGGGCAGTTTCCCGAGGCCGAGCGCTACTACGAAGAGTGCCTCAGCCTGCCCCTTTTCCCCGGACTTTCCGACGAACAGTTTGCAGCGGTCGTCGAAGCGGTCCGGCTCGCAGTGCAGTAAGGCGAACCCGCCGATTACGACCATGTCCTTTCAAACCGAACAAGAAAAGTTCTGGGCCGAAGAATTCGGAGCCGGCTACCGCGACCGCAATGCGCTGGGGCCGGTCGCCCTGGCGAGCAACTCCGCCCTCTTTTCGAAGGTGCTGGGCGGGACCTCGGGCGTGCGGTCCGTCTGCGAGCTGGGGTGCAATGTCGGCGTGAACCTGGCCGCGCTCTCCGGCCTTCTCCCCGGCTGCGCCTTGACGGGAGTCGAGATCAACGGGGAATCGGCCGGACAAGCCCGCGACAACGTCCCCGGCGCCGAGGTCGTCGAATCCTCCATCCTCGATTGGGATCCGGGCGATCGCGTCTTCGACCTCGCATTCACCAAAGGGGTGCTCATCCACATCCATCCCGATTGCCTCCCGACGGTCTACCGACTCCTCGGCCGCATCGCCGCACGGTATGTGCTGATCGCGGAATACTACAACCCGACGCCGGTGTCGATTCCG
>SLGN01000479.1 GCA_007123695.1 Verrucomicrobiales bacterium | reverse complement strand
TCTGCAATCTGCCAATCTCCGCTCCGAAACTGAAGCCGAAACGAGAGTTCAAACCTCCCGAAGGTCTCCGAGAAGCGGGGCCGAATCCCGCATGATTTTCCAAGCGTGCCAACGCAGCCTCACTACCCGGATTCTCCGGGCTGCGGCGTTTCCCGGCGTTCTCGCTGCGGTCCTCCTCCTCGCCGCCCCAGATTCCGCGCGTGCCGATCGCAAGCACGCTGCGACAAAGGCCGGTCCTGAGGCCCCCCGCGGCGAGCTGGCGACTTCGCGGAGAACGGTGCTTTCGCCCCCCTTCCGCCACGCGCTGGTCTTCAACGGAGGCAGCCTCGACATGCACGTTCTCTTCGGCATGTACGACGCCGCCGTCGAATCCGGAAACCCGCCCGACCTCATCGTCGCCAGTTGTGGCGCCGCGCTCGGCGCCGCTGTGCTGCGGGCCATGCCCGACCCCGAGGTGCGCAAGTCCTTCACTAGGTCGCACCGCTTCTACACCTACATGCGCCGCCTGCGCTACAGCGACCTTTCCCTCTTCGACGTCTACACCGACCTGCGCCGTCTCGGGCATCTCGCGGTCGAGCAAAGCGATCCGCATTCGCCCCATCGCGAGGTCCCGGACGCCTTCTATCGGCGTTCGATCATGCACCCGGACAACCAGTACATCTACGACGAGATTTCCCTCGGCTTCGACGACAAGGTTCCCGGCGCGCCCGAAATCGTGCTGCTCGCCAACCGACTGCTCTTTACCCAGGAGGATGTGGGCAGGCGCCCCGAACCCGGCGAGCGGCTCTACGAGGAAACCGTCTTCTGCAGCACCCGGGTCGCCCGCCTGCTCCGGGCAATGCCGCTGCGGTCGGCGGTGAACGCCGCCTTTCCCGACTCCTTCATCGGCCCGGGAGTTGCCTACGAGACTGGCTACTCCCTCGCCGAAGCGGCGCGCTTTTCCTACACCGACCCCTACCTGGTGCCCCTCGCCGGCCCCTACCTCACCGGGGCGGTCAACGAGCTGACTTCCTACGAAATCGCGCGTCTCGCCCGCGAAGCGACCATCCGCTACGCGCCCCAGTGGGACCGCATCGACGGCAACCTCATGAAGAAGTTCTTCGGCCACGACCCGTGGAGCACGAACGAGATCTTCGCGAGCCTCTATGCCGACCGATGGATCGATACGGCAGACCGCGACTACAAGTCGCTGGCCCGGAACATCGGCTTCGCCCCGACGCCCAGGGCCGTCGCCACGCTCGGTCTGCGCGTGAAGACGAACATTCCCAAGCTGAGCCATCGCCGCTTTCTCCGCCTTGTCCGAACGCAGGAGGAATATGGTCGGGCCCGATACGAGCAAGCCGCAAAGAGGCCGCCGAACAGCCGCGAGCACATCATCGAGCGCTACGACTTCGGCTTGCCCAGGGAAGAGCTGGACCGCGTCCGCGCCGAAAACCGCGCCCAGTTCAAGCTGGATTGACCGGTCCGCGTCTCGCCGTCTCGAGGAAAGGACATCGGGCCTGCGGCGGCATCCGCCTGCGGCAACCGCCTGCCGTCACGCGATCCAGTCGTGCACGACCTCGCCGCCGACGTCGGTGAGGCGGAAGTCGCGGCCTTGGAACCGATAGGTGAGCCGCAGGTGGTCGAGCCCGAACTGGTGGAGGATGGTGGCGTGGAGGTCGTTGACGTGGACGGGGTTCTCGGTCGCGAACCAGCCGATCTCGTCGGTGGCCCCGTAGATGTGCCCGCCCTTGAAGCCGCCGCCGGCCATGAGCATGGTGAAGGCCTGGGGATGGTGGTCGCGCCCGGTGTTGGAGAGCCGACCCGGACGGTTCTCGCCGAGGGGGGTGCGCCCGAACTCCGAGCCCCACACCACCAGGGTCGAGTCGAGCAGACCGCGCTGCTTCAAGTCCTTGATGAGGGCGGCGATGGGCTGGTCGACGACGCCGGCATTGTAGGCGAGGTTCTTGTCGAGTTCGGAATGCTGGTCCCAGCTCGCGTGGATGATGTTGATGAAGCGCACCCCGCGCTCGATCATGCGGCGGGCGAGGAGGCAGTTGCGCGCAAAGGTGTCGTAGGTGCGCAGGCCCGGCAGAGTGCCCCGGAAACCCGATCCGGGGGGTTCGGGGCGGTCCACCCCGTACATCTCCAGCGTGGCCGCCGACTCGCCCGAAAGATCGACGAGCTCCGGCGCGGCGGTCTGCATGCGGTTGGCGAGCTCGTAGCTCGCGATGCGGCTGGCGATCTCGGGGTCGTGCACTTCCTTGTAGCGGGCTTCGTTGAGGTCGCGCAGCGCATCGAGCCCGGCCCGCTGCATCTCGGGAGCGAGCCCGTCGGGGTTGCGCAGGTTCAGGACCGGCTCGCCCTGGTTGCGGAACTGCACCCCGGCGTATTTCGAGGAAAGGAAGCCCGAGGTCCAGAGAGTGGATCCGCCCGAACCGCCGCGTCCCGCATTGAGGACGACGTAGCCGGGCAGGTTGTGCGAGGGCGTGCCGAGGCCGTAGTTGATCCACGAACCCATCGAGGGCATCCCGAAGCGGGAGACGCCGCACTGCATCAGGAGCTGGCCCGGGTGGTGGTTGAACTCCTCGCTGTGGAGCGAGCGGATCATGAGAAGGTCGTCGGCGCAGGTGGCGAGATTGGGCAGCAGATCGGAGAAGTCCATCCCGCACTGGCCGTGCTTGGCCCATTTCCGCGGCGAACCCATCAGGACGGCGCTGTCGGGCTGGATGAAGGCAAAGCGGGCCTGGTCGAGGATTTCCTTGGGCAGGCTCTGCCCATCCAGCTCGTTGAGCTTGGGTTTGGGCGTGAAGAGGTCGAGCTGCGAGGGCGCGCCCTCCATGAAGATGAAGATGCAGGCCTTGGCCGGTCCCTCGCGGTGGGCCTTCGCCGCAGCGAAGGCGGCGGGGTCGGCGGCGTTGGCGGCGGTGAGCAGCCCGTCCTCGCTGAGCATCGACCCGAGGGCGATGCCGCCGAGGCCGCTGGCCGAGGTGGCGAGGAATTCGCGGCGGGTGCGTTGGAGGGGGTGTTGCGTTTCGTTCATCATGCGCGAATCTTCAGAATATCGACGAAAAGGCCCAGTGGATGCGCTGAAATCATCCGCGCGTCAAAAATTCGTCCAGGTTCAGCAGCACCCGCACCGTCGCGGTCCAGGCGGCGGTCTCGGCGGGCGCGAGCCCTTCGGGCAGGTGGGAGCCGACGAGGGCGGCGGCTTCGTCCGGGTTGGCACGGTACCAGGCCCGCGAGGTCTCCAGCAGGCTGCCGAGTCGGTCGCGCTCGGCATCGGAGGGATCGCGGGCGAGGCAGAGGCGGAAGGCGTGGGCCAGCTTCGCTCCGTCGTCGTCGCCGTCGGCTTCTGCGAGAACGCGGCTGGCGAGCCCTTGCGCCGCCTCGACGAAGGGCTCGCTGTTCAGGGTGATGAGGGCGGCCAGGGGGGTGTTGGAGCGCGGGCGGCGGACCGCCGTCACGTTCGAGTCGGGGCAGTCGAAGGTGATCAGCGAGGGGTGCGGCGCGGTCCGCTTGAAGTAGGTGTACATGCCGCGGCGGTAGCGGTCTTCGCCTTCGCTGAGCTTCCATTTGAAGGCCGAGTTGTAGTTCACGTCGGCGACGCCGTCGGGGATCGGGGGGAAGACGCTGGGACCCCCGACCTTCGGCGAAAGCAGCCCGGCGGCGGCGAGGGAAAGGTCGCGCACGATTTCGGCCTCGACCCGGAAGCGGTTCTGCCGGGCGAGGAGTTCGTTCTTGGGATCGCGCTGGAGGAGCTCGGGGCGATGGTCCGATGCCTGCCGGTAGGTCTTTGTCAGGACGATCTCGCGGACGAGGGCCTTGCGGGACCAGCCTCCCTCGACGAGTTCGGCGGCGAGCCACTCGAGCAGCTCGGGATGGGTGGGGCGGTCGCCCCGCACGCCGAAGTCCTCGGGCGTGGGAACGAGGCCCTCGCCGAAGAGCTGCATCCAGATGTCGTTGGCCAGCACCCTCGGAGGCAGAGGGTTTTCGCCGCCGACGAGCCAGCGGGCGAGGTCGAGGCGGTCTCCGGTCTTGCCGCGGTGCGGCACGGCGGGCAGCACCGAGAGGGTGGCGGGCTCGACCGCGTCGAGGGGCTCCTTGAATTCGCCGCGATGGAGGACGTGGGTGCTGCGGCGCCCGGCGTCGCGTTCGCCGATCACGCGCACCTCCATCTCCGGGGCCTTGGGCCGCCGGACGGCATGGGTCTCGACCTCGGCAAGGAGGGGGCGCGTCGCCGCATCGAGCCGCTCGGCATGGCGGGCGAGGGTCTCGCTCTGGGCGTCGCTGCGCTCCGAGGCATCCTTGGCCAGGGCCGCGCGAACCTCGGCGGGCAAGGCGAGCTCGGTCGGTGCGGTGAGCGCGGCGAGGCGGAAGCGGCCGATGGTGTGCTGCGATCCGTAGTTCTGGACGAGCGTCAGCTTCAGCTCGGCGGCCTCGGCCAGGTCGAGGGGCTCGGCGAAGCCGAAGTCGGCGTGGTGCGGGGAACCGACCGCGCCGCCCACCGCCCAGCCGGTGCCGTCCTTGCCTGCCCCCGCCTTGCCGTCGAGGGCGCCGCGGACATGCCAGCCACTCTGCGAATGGTCGGCCGCCGCGTCGGCGAGCAGCACCCGACCGGATCCCGCCACGGTTGCGGCGATGCCGTTGAGGACGAAGTTCCCGTGCCGGGCGCGTCCGGGCCCCTTTTCGGCGAGGCTCGCGTCGGGCAGCACCTCGAGACGCAGCCCGGTGAGGCGGCCGGCCGGCAGAGTGGCGGTCACGGTGTAGGTCGCGGTATCGGGATTCTGCCCGCCGACGACGAGCGAACCGTCGGCTTCCATCGCGAACTCGACGCCCTTGGGCGCGGCGAAGTCGCCGATCTCGAGGGGAACGGGTTCGGCGCGGTCGGCCGAGGCGGCCTCGGCGAGGACGGCGGCGAACTTCGCCTCCCATTCGCCGATGCGGTCGCCGAGGTCCGCGCGGGCCCTCTCCAGCCTCTGCGCGAGGGCCTTGCCCGCCTCGGCGTGGGCGGCCAGATCGGCCTCGTACTTCTCCCAGGCCGCGTTCGACTCGGGAACCTTGGCCACGACTTCGTCGCCGTTGTTGAAGTAGGCGAAGAGCTCGTAGTATTCGCGATGGGTGATTTCGTCGTACTTGTGGGTGTGGCACCGGGCGCAGGTCAGGGTCAGCCCGAGCCACACGGCGCCCATCGTCTCGACCCGGTCCATCACCGCGGCGACGCGCCACTGCTCCTTGTCGGTGCCGCCTTCGGTGTTGGTCAGGGTCTGCCGATGGAAGGCGGTGGCGAGAATCTGGTCGGGGGTCGGCGTTTCGAGCAGGTCGCCGGCGAACTGCTCGATGGTGAAGCGGTCGAGCGGCATGTCGTCGTTGATCGCCCCGATGACCCAGTCGCGGTATCTCCACGCGTCGGGGCGGTGGTTGTCCTTCTCGTAGCCGTCGCTGTCGGCGTAGCGGGCCCGGTCGAGCCAGTGCCGACCCCAGCGCTCGCCGAAGGCGGGGCTGGCGAGCAGCTCGTCGACGAGGGCGGAAAGGCCCGCCTCCCGGTCGGCCTCGATCGCCGCCCGGTGGCGCGCGGCTTCCTCCGGCGAGGGGGGCAGCCCCGCGAGGTCGTAGAAAAGGCGGCGGATCAGGGTCACGGCGTCCGCCTCGGGCGAGGGGGCGATGCCTTCGGATTCGAGGCGCGAGAGGACGAAGGCGTCGATGGGGCGGAGGCCCCACTCGGCATCTGCGACGGCGGGCGGGTCGGGCCGACGCAGCGCCGAGAAGGCCCAATGCTTCGGCCAGACCGCGCCCTCGGCGATCCAGCGCTCCAGCTTGGCGATCTCGTCGTCCGTGAGCGGTTCGCCCTTGTCCGGAGGCGGCATCTGCTCGTCGGGGTGGGGCGAGGCGACCCTCGAAAGGATTTCCGAAGCTTCCGGTTCGCCCGGCACCACGCCGCGGGCGCCCGATTTGAGGAGCTGCGAAGCGTGTTCGATCCCCGTCAGGCGCAGCCCTCCCTTCGCTTCGTCTGGACCGTGGCAGAGGGTGCACTTCTCGGAGAGGATGGGCCGGATCTCCTTCTCGAAATCGACTCCAGCTCCGCGGATCGGCGAGGCAAGGCAGAAAAGGGCCGCGACAGCGGCGGGAACGCCCGAGAATTTCAGAATCATGGCCGGGTATGATAGACTCTGCCTCACCGCTGCGTCAAGACACGCAGACAGGCCCTGCGGCGGGCAAGCCCGCAGCGGTAGCTTCCGGCTCGCCGTTCCCTCCTCCGAATCGCGCCGGCTGGGACCTTGAAGTCCGGGAGCCAAGGGGCGGTTCCGAGGCGGGGAAGAATGAGAAGGCAAATCGGGCTTGATGCTTCGAGGGCGATGGGCTTTCCTGCCCCCGTGCCACCCGAACTGCCAGCGATCCACCCGCGATGGGCCGAACTCGCCGCCCTCCGCGACGCCTTGCTCGGACAGATCGCCTCCAGCCTCGCCGAACTCCACGAGCTCGACGACGCTCTCGGCGTGGTGCTTGGGCAGTACTCCGCCGCCTTCGGCGAACGCATGCTCCGACTCTCCCAGCTCGAAATCGAGGCGGCGCGGCTGAAGCGCGAGATCGAGCTGGTGCAGGCCGCCCTGAATTCGGGGCTGGAAGTCGATTACGCAGCGATCAACGAGGCCTTGGAGAAGGAGTTCGCCGAGTGGGAGGCGCGGCTCGCCGCCGAGACCGAGGAGATGGCACGGCACCGGAGCGTCCTCGATCACCTGCTCGATCCAGCGACCACGGCGGAGCTGCGACGGCTCCACCGAATCCTCGTCCGCCGGCTCCACCCCGACCTGCATCCTGGCCAGCCTCCGGAGCGCCTCGAGCTGTGGCACCGCGCTCTTGCCGCGAAAGAGAGGCGGGACCTCGACGAGCTCGCTGCCTTGGAACTGCTTACCCGTGAGTTCGCCGGACACACCGCATCGGAGACCGGAACCGACACGCTCGAGGCCTTCGAATCCGAGGTCGAATCGTTGCGGATACGGCACGCGAAGCTCCTATCCACGGTCGCCGTGGCGAGGGGGAAATGGCCCTTCGACCAGATGCCCCTGCTCGCCGATCCCGCTGCGGTCGCCGCCCGGCAGGCGGAGCTGGACTCGCGGATCGCCGAGACCGAGGCGTTGCGAGGGGAGCGCCTCCGATGGCTCGACCGCCTCCTCGGAACCTGACTTCGCACCCATGTCCGAATTCGCGCTCACCCCCGTCGAGCAGCAGCAGCTCGCCCAGCTACACGCCCACTTGATGGGCGGCGGCTCGCTCGCTTCGCCCTTCGCCAAGGAGATCTTCCTCATCGAGACCCACGTCGCTGGGACTTCGCACGTGCCCATACGCGAGATCGAGCCGACCCTCGCCGAGGGTGCCATGCTCGTGCTGCGCCGAGAGCCGGAGAATGCCCACGACGAACTCGCCATCCTCATCCTCAGCGGAGACGGACGGAAGATCGGCTACGTGCCTCGCGACCGGAACGAGATCCTCGCCCGGCTCATGGACGCGGGGAAGCTCCTCTTCGCGCACCTGGAGCGCAAGGAGTGGAAGGGCGACTGGCTCCGCGTCTCGGCGCGGGTGTTTCTCAGGGAGATTTGACGGAGCGTCAATAGCTGACGAGGAGCTTCGGGGTCTCAGGAGACGGCGCGATCTCAAAGAACCGATCAACTTCTACGGAAGGCCAGCCGATTTTCAGCAGGTGGGCGGCGATCATTTCCGGATCGAGGCGGGAGGGAAATTCTTGAAGTCGCATTGGAGTAAGGAATTTTTCGGTTTCGCAGTAGAGATCGGTTGGGCATACGGTCACTGTGCCTCCGTGGTCTCGACGATCCTCCATTGGATGCCCGGATGGTCCGGGACTACGTTCGGATGGTCCATCACCGCCAGTGCGAGGGGACCGACTTCGGACCACGGGACGAGGTCGGATTCATCGACTTCCAAATCCCCAACTGCCACCTCGCAGCCGGATGGAGGGGCGACAGAGGCCTGCCAATGGGTAAAGCGGCGTTCCCCAAGGTCATGCCAAATGCGCATCGCGACGACGGCTCCTTCGCGATAGCAGCTCGCCTTGATGTAGCACGAGCGTTGCTGCAAGAGGCAGAAATAGGACGGCAAATCCGGAAAAGGTCGGATTCCTTCGATCACGCCCATTGCCACCGATTCGGTCGGCTCGTAGACATACTCTCCGTCGTCGAGCGACATCACCCATGTTTTCGAGTACTCGGGGTAGATCAGGTTCTCCCATTCGAAGTCCCACGCCGGCATCGAGGCATCTCGCAGCAGGCCACGTCCGAAGGCGTGGAGTATCGTTTCGTCAAATTCTTCGG
Source organism: Verrucomicrobiales bacterium (assembly GCA_007123695.1). Taxonomy (GTDB): domain Bacteria; phylum Verrucomicrobiota; class Verrucomicrobiia; order Verrucomicrobiales; family DEV007; genus Arctic95D-9. The sequence goes on along the minus strand of SLGN01000479.1, from coordinate 1,111 downwards.
ATAGATCCACCCACCAGACCCGCCGCCCCTCCCGGTCTCCCCAGGGTTCGATGCCCGGGATCGTTGAGGCGGGCAGGCCGCTCCGGGACCACTCGGCTTCCAGCACCGTCCGGAGATAGCCGTCCTCTCGTCGTCGCACTTGTCGCGGCAACGCACGCCTGTCTTCCCATGCCCCGACCACTTCGAGAGGGTGACATCGTCCCGGCTGGTCGCAGTCCCAGTCCCAGACCAGCAGCTCACCGACGACTGAGAACCACGCCTCCGCCTCTTCCGTGACGACTGCTTCGTAGGGGGTCATAGAAATCGGCTTTGCGCGATCACTCTTCATGGATCGCCAGTTCGCGAACGATCGCGTTCGCCAGACCTCGGGAAACTTTGTTCGGATCGACGGGCATGACCTCAGGCAGTGAACCGCTCGCGGAGCAGACCGGGCAGGTCCCGGTTGGGCACGACGGCCTCGAACGCTTCGGATTCCACGTAGATTTCCGATTCGGCAGGGCCGAACTCGATCTGGATGGCGCGGCCTTCCGCGTCGCGCCAGGCGAGTTCGAGATTCCCCTCGTCGGTGAGGAAGAGGCTCGGCTTTGCGTGATCGGGCAGCTCCAGACTCGCGAGGGCGGAGAAAAAGACCTCCTGCGACCGGGGGGAGAGCGGCTTTTGTCCTCGCTCGCCCCATTTGCCGGAGAAGCATTGGCGGAAATACTGCCAGCGCCCCCAGGCGTTCTTGCCGAGCTTCGCGAGGATGAGGGAGTCTGGATCGGTGAGCGTGGCCATGGCGGCGGCGGGGCGCGGGTTAGAAGGCCACGAAGCGCTTTCCGAGAAGGTGCTTCAGGTTCCACTTGGCGGTGGTGTCGAGGGAGCGCTCGAGACAGATGAAGAAGGGCGGGTCGTCGCCTTCGCCAAGCTCGCGGAGGCGCTTGAGGGTGGATTCGTGGAGGCGCTCGCTCCAGGCGAGGCAGACGAGGGCCTCGCGCTCGCCGTCGTCGATGCGGTAGACGGTGTTGGCGGGAAAGTCGTCGCGGCGCTCGCGGGTCCAGTCGAGGCGGAAGCCGTTCTTCAGCAGCACCTCGTCGAAGACGGCGCGCTCGGCGGCGCCGTCGAGGAAGGCGAG
>SLGN01000386.1 GCA_007123695.1 Verrucomicrobiales bacterium | reverse complement strand
TCGCCGTCGGCGGAGAAGACCGGTTCGCGCTCTTCCGCCGCTGTGTTGGTGACGGCGACGGGCTCGCGCAGTTCGGTGTCCATTACCCAGATGTCGCCTCCGGCGGCGAACGCGATCTCGAGTCCGTCGGGGGAGAAGCTGAGATTGTCGGCTTTGGAAAGTACGCGCCGTACCTCCGGATCCGGCAGGTTGTCGGCGGCGGCTTCGAGGGAGACGAGCCGGGGGCGTCGGCCCGCGCCGGGTCCCGAGAGGGCGAGGCGGCGGAAGTCGAAGCGCTGCCGGAAGACGACGGCGGACCCGTCGCGGGCGATGGCGGGTCCGATCGCGGGATCGCCGGTCAGGGTGGTGAGGCGGCTTTCCTCGCCGCTTTCGAGCTCGCGCTCCCACAGGTCGAAGAGCGCGGCGCCGCCGTGGTCGCCGAGGTAGTAGAAGCCCTTTCCATCGGGCCGCCACATCGGCGAGCGGGCTTCGGTGTCGCGGGCGACGAGCCGGCGGAATTTCGGGGCGGGGGTCTCGAGATTCTCGGCCAGCCAGATCTGCGAGGCCTGCGAGCCGCGGTAGCCTCTGCGGTAGAGGTCGCTGCCCTCGCGGCAGAAAAGGAGACGCTTTCCGTCGGGCGAGAGGGTGGCGGAGTGGCCTTCGGCGTCGAAGAGCAGGGTCTCGGGCCCGCGTTCTTCGGCGGAGATGCGGTAGAGACGCGAGGCCGAGCGGGTGGCGAAGTCGCGGGTGGCCTCGATGAGCAGGGATTCTCCGTCGGGATACCATTCCAGGACGCGAGCGCCTTCGGAATGGAAGGTGAGCTGTTTGGGAATGCCGCCGGCCACGGGCATCACGTAGACCTGGTCCTTTCCGCTGCGGTTGCTGGTGAAGGCGATGCGGCTGCCGTCGGGGGAGAAGGCGGGGCCGACGTCGTAGCCGGGATGGGTCGTGAGCCGCCGCGCCGCTCCGCCGCGCGATCTCGAGACCCAGAGGTCGCCGGCCCAGGAAAAGGCGAGATGCCGCCCGTCGGGGGAAAGCGCCGGGGTCGCCGCGAGGGTTACGGGCACCGTCTCGACGGGCGGCTCGGACCGCAGATTTCCCGGAAAAAGCGCGAGCAGAAACAGAACGGGCGGAAGGAAGGAGCGAGGTGAGGGCCTCATGGTCGGGCGGGAGATGGGCGGGGATCGGGGGCTTGGAGGGCAAATGCCGACGGGAAAGATGGACTTTCTGCAGGGCGAAGTCGATAAATTCTTTCTTTGTTTTCCCAATTGCCATAGTCTCGGATCGAAAGTCGAGAACGAACCATGCGTGCATCCTCCACTCTCTCCGGTCTCTTCGCCGTCCTCCTGTCGATATGCCTCGGGCCGCCCTCCGCGCCCCTATCCGCCCAGGAAAATCTCGCTGCGGGCATGGAGGCGGCGATCGCCCAGCTCCGCGCCGCCGGCCAGGGGGATGAGCCCTCGATCGCTCACATGCTGAACGCTGCCGCCGAAGGCTATTTGCAGCAGGGCGATCTGGAGACGGCGCTCGCCCGGGTCCGCGAGGCTCTCGCCGTCTGCCGGAAGCACGACGCCGACCCGACCTCGCCCTTCTTCACGGCCTCGAAGATTCTCAGCCAGGCCGACGACGACTCCGCGACCGCCTTCCTGCTTGCGGAACTCGACACGCCCGACGCCAGTCCGACCTACCGGCGGGGCCTGCTCAAGGCGATGGAGACCCATCTCGCCATCCACGGCGACCAGAAACTGCGGATCCAGGCCGGCTTCGAGACGCTTCAGCTGGTCCGCGCCGAAAGTCCCGGCACCGAGGAGGAATTCTGGGCGCTCTTCAACTTCGCCAACCACTGCCTCGCCGGCCGTCTCTACGACCAGGCAGGCCCGGCCCTGCGGGCCGCCGACGCGCTCGCGGGCGAACTGGGGCGGCCCGAACTCGCCGCCCACTGCGCGCGCTCCATCGGCTTCGCACTTGCTGCCGAGGGCGACTACGATCAGGCGCTGGGGCATTTCCAGCGGGATGCGGACCTGAACCTGCAAGCTCCCGAAAGCCCCTTCGTCGGTCTCGCCCTCCGCAACGTGGCGACGACGCTGGTGCAGATGGGGCGTCCCGACGAAGCCGAGGCCGTCCTCGAAAAGGCGGGGCTCTTCGCCCGCGATCCGTTCGAGGAGGGCTTCCAGCTCGAGATCGCCGCCGCCGCCGCCTTCCGCAGCGCCTACGACGCGGCGGGCGGAGCGGCGCCCGACTTGGACGCGGCGATCCGGCTGCAGGAGCAGGCGGTCGAGCGGAAGCTTTCCCACGAGCCCGCCGGCGAGGAAGTCGCCCGGCTCGCCACCATTCCCGACTACGTCAATCTCGGCAGCCTCCGGCTGCTCGCCGGCGATCTCGACGGGGCCGACGAGGCCCTCGCCGAAGCCTCCCTCGGCGCCGACGCGTGGGAGCGCAGCTCGCGAGAAGCCGAGCGCAAGGGCGTCTTCACCGCCGACCAGACGAATCTCTCCCTGGCCGACATCCGCGCGGGGATCGCCGATTTCGGCCAGCAGATCGCGCTGCGCCGCGACGATCCCGAGGGCGCTCTCGTGATCGCCGAAAACGGACGCGGGGCCGCCCAGGCCGCCATCCTCAAGGAACGGCTCGGCTTTCCCGACGGCGGCAGATCGACCAAGGAAATGAGCCTCGACGACATCCGGGCCACCGCGCGGGAGCACGGCTCGACCCTGCTCGTCTACGCCACCGCGCACGCCGCCTCGACGGGGTTGCGGCGCTTCCACCCGTCGGGCCACCCCCTCCAGCAGCCCCGCTCGCTCCTCGCGTGGGTCGTGACGCCGGACGGGGCGGTCCACTTCGTCGAGACTCCGCTGGAGGTTTCCCTCGCCGAACTGGTCCGCGAAGTCCGCGACGCCGTCGCCGGCCCGCCGCAGGACGGCGCCGACCCGGACCCGGCTCCCGCTGCGCCCGATCCGCTGCGCGCCCTTTCCGCCCTGCTCATCGACCCCGTCCGCGGGCATCTGCCGCAGGAAGAGGGAGCGCTCCTGACCGTGGTGCCGCAGGGAGAGCTCTTTCTCGTGCCCTTCTCCGCGCTGCCCGACGAGCGCGGCCGCCCCCTCGTCGAGGATTTCACGATCAGCCAGAGCCCGTCCATCGAGCTGCTCGGGCTGGCCCGCGAGCAAAAGCGCGCCGCCGAGGAAGCCGCCCTGGAGGACATTCTCGTCGTCGGCAATCCGACCATGCCGGGCTACCGCGCGAGGCCCGACCGCGACGCCTCCCAGCTCTCTCCCTTGCCCGGCGCCGAGGCCGAGGCAAAACATCTCGGCCAGGTCCTCGGCACCGAGCCGCTGATCGGCGACGCCGCCACCGAGAGCGCCGTGGCCGCGAGGATGGAGGGCGCGCGCATCCTCCATTTCGCCACGCACGGACTGCTCGAGGCCGAGGACGCCTACAGCCAGTCGCTGCTGTCCTCGCTCGCCTTTGCCCCGTCCGAGGGCGACGACGGCTTTCTCACCGCCAAGGAGACCGCCCGCATGACGCTGCGTGCCGAACTCGCCGTGCTCAGCGCCTGCGACACCGGCCGCGGGATGATCTCGGGCGACGGCGTCGTCGGGCTCGCCCGCGGATACATTTCCGCCGGGGTGCCGACGGTGGTCGTCTCCCTCTGGCCGGTGAACGACGCCGCCACCGCCCAGCTCATGGCGGACTACTACCAGGCCCTGCTGGCGGGCCGCCCCAAGGCCGAGGCGCTGCGGCTCGCGACCTTGCGGACGAGGGAGCGTTTCCCCTCGCCCCAACTGTGGGCACCCTTCGTCTCCTACGGACTCGCCGAGTGACCGACGCGGGGCGCGGCCCTTTCCGCTGGCCGAAGCCGCGAAGTTCTGGCATCCTCGGAAGCGTTCCCCCATGACAATCCCCGTCCGACCCTGCCGCCTCCTCGCTCTGTTGTTGTTTTCGTTGCTCGCGCCGACCGTTCCCTCGGCGTTGCGCGGGGCCGACCGGCCCAACGTCCTCATCATCGTCAGCGACGACCAGGGCTGGCCCGATCTCGGCTGCCTCGGCCACAAGCCGATCCGCACTCCCAACCTCGACCGGATCGCGGAGGAAGGCGTGCGCGCCACCAATTTCTACGTCACCTGGTCGGCCTGCACGCCCTCGCGCGGCAGCCTGCTCACGGGCCGCTACCCCCAGCGCAACGGCCTCTACGACATGGTCCGCAACGACCTCGTCAACTACGGCCACCGCTACACCGCCGACGAATACGCCGTCTCCCCCGAGATGATCCTCGGGCTCGACCCCGCCGAGCCCACCATCGGCGACCATCTGCGCGCCGTCGGCTACGTCAACGGCATCGTCGGGAAATGGGACATGGGCCAGGCGCGGCGCTACCTGCCGCTGCAGCGGGGCTTCGACTTCTTCTACGGCTTCGGAAACAACGGCATCGACTACTACACCCACGAGCGATACGGAGTGCCGTCGCTCTTCCGCGGCAACGAGCGCACCGAAGAGGACCGGGGCACCTACATCACCGACGTCTTCGGCCGCGAGGCCCTCTCCTTTCTCGGCGAGCACGCCGGCCAGCGTCCCTTCTTCCTCTACCTGCCCTTCAACGCCCCGCACGGCGCCTCGACCCTGGCCGAGGACAACGGCGGCGAAAAGCCCGGCGTGCAGGCGCCGGAGGAGGAGATCGAGAAATACCGCGGCATCATCGACAATCCCCGGCTCGCACGCTACTACGCGGCCGTCACCCGGATGGACTCGGTCATCGGGGAGGTCCTCGACGCGCTCGAGGAGGCCGGCGTCGCCGACGAGACCATCGTGATGTTCTTTTCCGACAACGGCGGCAGCGGCAACGGCGGCAACGAGCCCCTGCGCGGATCCAAGTCCACCATGTGGGAAGGCGGGCTGCGCGTCCCCTTCCTGATGCGCTGGCCGGGCCGGATTCCCGCCGGGTCGGTCGTGGACGGATTGCTCACCTCGCTCGAGATCCTGCCCACCGTCCTCGCGGCCTGCGGCGCCGAGCCGCCCGAGGGAATGGTGCTCGACGGCTTCGACATGCTCCCCGTTCTGCGGGGCGAGGAAGCGTCGCCGCGCACGGAGATGTTCTGGCAAAGGCGCTCCGACAAGGCCGCCCGCGTCGGGCATTGGAAATGGATCGAGGCGGCCAAGGGCAGCGGCCTTTTCGATCTCTCGCAGGACATCGGGGAGACGCGCGACCTCTCCGAGCAATATCCCGAGGTGCTGGCGATGGTCCGCGAGCGGTTCGAGGCGTGGCGGGCCGAAATGGACGCCAGCGAGCCGAGGGGACCCTTCCGCGACTATTGAACCGCCGCCCGGATCCCCCCGCGAAATCCCGCCGCCCCATGGAAGCTCTCGCCGCCGTACTCCACCAGCCCCGCGAACCTCTCCGGCTCGAGACCGTCGAAGTCCTGCCGCCCGGTCCGGGGGAGATCACCGTCCGCATGGAGGCGGCGGGGGTCTGCCACAGCGACCTCCACGTGATGAAGGGCGATCTCGCCATGCGCACGCCCATCATCCTCGGCCACGAAGGGGCCGGCGTCGTCGAGGAGATCGGCGCGGGCGTCCGCTCCGTCGAGCCGGGCGACCACGTCATCCCGATCTGGCGGATGTCCTGCGGGCGCTGCGAATACTGCCTCGGCGGTCGTCCCGCCCTCTGCGACGTCGGCACCGCGATGCGCTTCACCGGTCTGATGCCCGACGGGCTCACCCGCTTCCGCAGCGCCTCGGGCGAGCCCATCCTGCACTACGCCGGCGTATCGACCTTTTCCCAGCGCTCCACCATGCCCGAGGCGGCGGCGGTGAAGATCCCGCGCACCGTTTCCTTCGAGCACGCCGCCCTGATCGGCTGCGGCGTCATCACCGGATACGGCGCGGTGATGCACGCCACCCGCGTGCTCCCCGGCAGCAGCGTCGCCGTGGTCGGCTGCGGCGGCATCGGCCTGAACATCGTCCAGACCGCCCGCCTCGCCGGGGCCACCACCATCGTCGCCGTCGACCGCGTCGCCTCGAAGCTCGACTACGCCCGCCGCATGGGCGCGACCCATTTCGTGAATGCGGCGGAAGACGACCCCGTCGCCGCCGTCAAGGACATCACCGGAGGGCGCGGCGTCGAGCACGCCTTCGAAGCCATCGGTGTCGCCGAAGCCATCGAGCAGGCCTACGACATGACGCGCAAGGGCGGGGTCTGCGTCGTCGTCGGCATCGCGCCGCCCACGGCGCGCGCCCGCATCGACGTCAACGCCCTCGTCTACGCCGAGAAGACCCTCAAGGGCTCGATCTACGGCTCGACCCGGCCCCGTCTCGACCTCCTCACCCTGATCGACCTGCACGGGCAGGGGCTCATCGACCTCGACTCGCTTCTCACCCGCACCTATCCGCTATCGCAGATCAACGAGGCCTACGCGGCGCTGGAGCGGGGCGAGGTCGCGCGCAGCCTCGTGCTGCCGCAGCAGGACCCGGCCCCGCAAGCCGGAATCCCGTCCTGACCGACGGGCGGACCGGGACCGCCGCCCCGCTTTGCCTTGCCCGTGCCCTATGCCCGACAGGCGACCCGCCGCGCTCACGGGCCGGGGTTTTCGTACCAGGCCACGTTGGCGCTGGCGCGACCGGCGTTGAGCAGGTCGAGGCGCCCGTTGCCGTTCATGTCCACGGCACGCAGATCGTAGGATTCCTGGTCTTCGTCGAGGACCTGCTTGGTGAAGTTGCCGGCCCCGTCGTTCCAGTAGACCGCCACGACCTTGCTCTCGTAGCCGCAGGTGGCGGCGTCGAGGTGGCCGTTGCCGTTGAGGTCGGCGAGCACCAGGCTGTGGGGCGAACGCATCTCGGGGTCGATCTCGTGGGGCTTCCAATCGGGGCCTTCGAACCAGAGGACGCCTTCGCCATGGCCGCGCGAGGCGAGCAGGTCCGCGATCCCGTCGCCGTTGATGTCGCCCACGAGGATGTTCGTCGCGGCGGTCTGGTCCTCCGCCACCACCGTCTTGGGCCAGGGGCCCTCGACCGCGCCGGGGCCGGGGTTGGTCCAGTAGGCGAACCAGTTGCCGTCCTCGAAGGGGGCGCCCTTGGCGGCGGCGGCGATGTCTCCGCGCCCGTCGCCGTCGATGTCGCCGAATCCGAAGTAGTGGCTGCCGCCCCGGGCGTCTCCGTCGGCGAAGACGAAGCGGTCCCAATGCCCGGCGCGCCGCGGATTCTCGGGCACGCGGAACCATGCGATCGAGTCGGCGAGGACGCCCTCGGGCTCGAAATTGTTGATGATGACCTCGAAACGCCCGTTTCCGTCGATGTCGGCCTTGAGCAGGCAATGGATGCCGCGGATGTCGCTGTCGATGGTGCGCGCGGCCCATGCGCCGGTGCCGTCGCCCGGATTTTCGAGCCAGAAGGGTCCGCCTCGGGCTTCGCTGCCGATCCAATCGACGTGCCCGTCGCCGTCGATGTCCCAGCATTCGCTGTGGATGCAGGTGGCGTTGGGGTTGGCGTGGCGGTGCAGCACCACTTCGCGCCAGTCCGGAGCGACGAAGAGGACGACCCGGCCGGGGAGGCTCGCGATGACGTCGACGAGTCCGTCTCCGGTGAAGTCGGCGGCGACGGCGGTCATGTTGCGGCCCGCTTCGGTCACGACGTGCTTTTTCCACTCGGCTGCGGCGGCCGGGGCGATCAGGGGAAAAAGCAGCGCGAAACGAGCGAGGGCGGAAGCGGGGCGGGGGAGTCTCATGTCGGCAGGCTGGGGGGACGGGAGTCGAGCGTCCTCAAGGTAAGCATTTCCCGGCATCCTTGTCACGGGCGCATCGGCTCCATCCTTCGCCGCGCCCGCAGTCGCGGCGGACGGGTCCGGAAGGCGCTTGCAAACCGGAGCCGGTCGCCGAGCGTTCCGCCATGTCGCAGGATCCAGAACTGAAAGTCTATGTGAAGCCCGGCTGCCCCTGGTGCATCCAGGTGGTCTCTTGGCTGGAGAGGTCGGGCTACCACTTCCGCACCCTCGACGTCTACGCCGAGCCCGCCCTCTACGAGGAGATGCGGCGCCTCTCCGGCCAGGGAAAGGCGCCTACGGTGGTGCATGGCGACCTCGTCCTCGCCGACTGCGGGGTCGAGGAGCTCGTGCCCTTCCTCAAGGAGCACGGCATCGAGCCCTAAGAGCCTGTTGAAAACCCCGAAACGAAAAATCCTCGATGGTTTGGAGCATTGACGTCAGCGGCTTCGCCGACGCAATGGGAGCGGTCCCTTCGGGCTGCGGTCCTTTTCCCGACTGGCTTCGTTGCTCCTCAGTCGTGGAGCCCGCGCCACTCCTTCCTCGCGCCTTGCCAGACGAAATCACGGCTCGCAGTTTGCCATTCCGGGGTTTTTCAACAGGCTCCTAGCGGACCCGATGGCAGCCGCCCGCAACGGAAGCATTCGGGGGCGTTTTTCGCCTCGACACCGGGCGCTCCCGTGGCGAAAGTTCCGGGCATGAAACAGTTCCTTCTTCCGGCGCTCTTGCTTTTCGTCTCGATGCTCTCCACCAACGTCTCCTCCGCGGACGACGCCCCCTTCCGGCACGCCGTCTTCTTCAAGTTCACGGAAACGGCCACCGAGGAGGGAATCCAGAAGGTCGTGGACGAGTTTCTCCTGCTGAAGGAGAAGATCGACACGATCGTCGATATTGAATGGGGTACCTCCGAGAGCGTCGAGGGGCTCGACGGCGGATTCACCCACGTCTTCTTCGTCACCTTCGCCGACGTCGAGGGGCTCAAGACCTATCTTCCCCATCCCGCCCACGAGGCCTTCGTCGAAATCCTGAAGCCGATCCTCGACGACGTCTTCGTCTTCGACTACACGGCGAAGAAGCCCAAGTAGACCGGAGGTCGGCTACTCTCCGCCCGGTCCATCGGGCAGTTTTCGGGGCAGAATCAGCTCGAGCAGCGTTCCGTCGCCCCAGTCGGCCGAGCCCCAGTGGTCCGACGAAAGGCGGATGCGGGCCACGGCCAGGGTGGGAAATTCCTCGATCTCCGCGTCTCCCGCGAAAAGGTTCGCGGCTTCGTGCATCCCCGGATTGTGCCCGAACACGAGGGCGGTCGAGGCCGACTCGTCGAGGTTTTGCACGACGCGCAGGATGGTGCGGGGCGAGGCGAGGTAGAGCTCGGGCAGGTGGACGATGCCGGAAGGCGCAAAGCCAAGGCTCTCGGCGACACGCCGCGCCGTGTCGGCGGCGCGCACCGCCGTACTCGCCACGACGAGGCCGGGCGAGACCTTCCTCTCCGCGAGGGCTTCGGCGATGCGCGGCGCATCGCGGCGCCCTCGGGCGTTCAGCGGACGGTCGTGGTCGGTCGGGGCCGGGTCGTTCCAGTCGGACTTGCCGTGGCGGATGAGCAGCAGTTCTTTCATTTCGTTGCCGGGATGCCTTGTCTGCGCCAAGGGCGCAACCTTGACAGCGACCGACGGATTGGGCACCCTATGCGGGAATCGGGCAGAGTCGAGATTCTTCTTCGAGCCTCGCATCGGCCCGACCGTTTTCGACCCATTTGCCTTC
>SLGN01000048.1 GCA_007123695.1 Verrucomicrobiales bacterium | reverse complement strand
TTCGTGGGAAGAGACGCAACTTCGCTACCGTCGCCTGCTCTACACGGAAGGGGTGGAGGTGAAGGCGGACGAGACGACGGGATCGGAAGGACGGCGGGGAATGCCGGTCGAGGAGGCGGAGGCGGTGCTGGAGGAGATGGAGGCAAGCGGCCGGGCACTGCCGCTGTCGGAGGCGCTGAGACGGAAGGTGCGCTATTTCACGGACGGGGCGGTGATCGGCTCGGCGGAGTTCGTGGAGGGAGTTTTTGTCCGGCTGAAGGCGGAGGGCCGTCTCGGACGGAAGCGAACGAGCGGGGCTCGGAAGATGCGCGGTGCGGACTTCGGGGGGCTGCGCTCGTTGCGCGACCTGAGGGCGCGAGCCATGGGAGAGCCTCCGCAGTAGAGCCTCCGCACAAGGCGGGGTGCCCGTGGAGGGCATTTCTCTGGAGCGGTGTCCGCTGCCCTGCGCTGGGCGCGTTCCCGGACTTCTTGCGATTTCGCGCTTGCCAAGTGCGACCCTGCTCCCTAACCTCCCGCCCCATGAACGACAACGAGAACGAGGCGAACGACGAGGCCGAGCTCGACCGGCAGGCCGAGGTGTGGGAAAAAGTCGCGCACCAGCCGGAGTTCGAGCAGCTTCTCACGACGAAGGCCCGTTTCATCGTTCCCGCCTGCGCTTTCTTCCTGGTCTACTACTTCGCCCTGATCATCCTCGTGGGGTGGTTTCCGGAACTTGCCAAGAAGAAGCTCGGCCCCGCGAACCTCGCCTACTGGTTTGCCCTCTCGCAGTTCTTCATGGCGTGGATCGTGGCTTGGCTCTACGTGCGGGCCGCCGGGCGTTTCGACCGCCTTTCCGACGAACTTCTCGGTGAACACGCTGAAGCCACCGACGGCGACACCTTCTTCAAATGAACGCCGCGCATCTCCTCCTCTCGCAGGCGTCCCTGTCGGTCGACGCCGCAGGCACCGCTCCCGCCGACGCGGCCCAGGGCAGTTCCGCCCTCGTCATGTTCCTGCTCTTCGTCGCGGCGACGCTGATGATCACGTGGTGGTCGGCGCGCAAGTCGAGCGGCGCAAGCGCCTATTTCGCGGCCGGGCGCCGCATCACGGGCTGGCAGAACGGGCTCGCCGTGGCGGGCGACTACATGAGCGCGGCCTCCTTTCTCGGAATCGCGGGCATGATTGCCACGAGCGGCTACGACGGGTTCATGTATTCGGTGGGCTTCCTCGTGGCCTATCTCACGGTGTTGCTGGTGGTGGCGGAGCCGCTGCGCAATCTCGGCAAATACACGATGGCCGACGTCCTCGCCTACCGTCTGCGGGAGCGTCCGGTGCGAGCGATGGCCTCGCTCAGCACCCTGTGCGTCTCGGTCTTCTACATGATCGCGCAAATGGTCGGTGCGGGAGTGCTCGTCAAGGAGCTGCTCCCCGGCGTCGGCTTCAACACCGCGGTGATCGGGGTGGGGGCGTTGATGATCGTCTACGTCGTCTTCGGGGGCATGCTTGCAACGACCTGGGTTCAAATCATCAAGGCGGTGCTGCTGATGAGCGGGAGCGTTTTCCTCAGCGTCCTCGTGATGAAGGAGTTCGGCTTCAGCTTCGCGAACTTCTTCGACTCGATCACGAACATCGTGGTGAACGAGGACGGCGTCGAAAGAACGGTGAACTTCCTGACCCCGGGGATGAAGTTCACCGACCCGCTCGACCAGATTTCGCTCGGGCTGGCGCTGGTTCTCGGCACTGCCGGGCTGCCTCACATTCTGATCCGTTTCTACACGGTGCCCGACGCCCGGACGGCGCGGGTTTCGGTGATCTGGGCGATGATCATCATCGGTCTGTTCTACATCATGACGACCTTCTTCGGTTTCGGAGCGGCGGCGCTGCTCGACGGCGAGCTGGTCCGCTCGAACCCGAACATGAGCGCGCCCCTGCTCGCGAAGGAACTCGCCGGGGATCTTTTCTTCGCCTTCATCTCGGCGGTGGCCTTCGCCACGATTCTGGCAGTGGTGGCGGGGCTCACCATCAGCGCATCGACTTCCTTCGCCCACGACTTCTTCACCAACGTGATCCACCACGGCAAGGAGCACCGGCCCGGCGAAGAGGTCAAGGTGGCGCGAATCACCGCCTTCGTCGTCGGCGCCGCCTCCATCGGCATCGCCATTCTCCTCGGTCCCAACATCAACGTCGCCTTCCTCGTCGGTCTCGCCTTCGCCGTGGCCGCTTCGGCGAACTTGCCGGTCATTCTTATGTCGGTTTTCTGGAAGCGTTTCACCACGCATGGGGCGGTCTGGGGCCTCGGCGTGGGGCTCGCCTCGAGCGTTCTTTTCATCCTGATCGGCCCCACCGGCATGGGGGAAAAGGCGATCTTCAAGCTGCAGAACCCCGGCATCGCGAGCATTCCGCTGGGACTGTTGGCCGCCTGGGTGGGCTCGCTGGTGACGCGCGAGCACAGCGCCGAGGCGCGTTTCGCCGAGATGAAGGTGCGCGCCCACACCGGCCACGGCGCGGAGCAAGCCGAGCCGCACTGAGGACGGCGATTGATTTCGGCGACGAAACCCGCATCTTCTCCCGGTGGATCTCCCGGAACTCCAGAAATTGCTGCGGCAGCTCCAGCTCGAGCCGAGCCGCAAGATGGGCCAGAGCTTTCTCGTGGACGATGCTCTCGCTCGCTGGATCGCGACGCAACTGCGTGTCGGTCCCGAGGACTGCGTCGTCGAGGTCGGGCCCGGCTGCGGCGCCCTGACCGAACACCTCGCCGGAAAGTGCCGCCGACTTGTTCTGATCGAGGCCGACGGGCGGCTTGCGGAGTTTCTGAAGCAACGCTACGGCCCGCTCGGCGCCGAGGTCTTCCATGCCGACGCGACGGAGTTCGACGTGCGCCCGCTCTTTCTCGAGGGCGGGGTGAAGTTCATCGGAAATCTGCCCTACTCCGTCGGCAACGCGATTCTGGAGCGTTTCCTCGATGCTCCGAGCCCGGTGTCGGAGGCGGTCGTGATGGTGCAGAAGGAGGTCGCCGACCGTTTCGTTGCCGTTCCGGGGACGAAGGACTACGGCGTACTCTCACTGATGCTGCAGCGGGCCTGGCGGGTCGCCTCGCTTCGTACGGTCGGGCCCGAGCTCTTCCACCCCCGGCCTGCGGTGGATTCGAGCATCGTGCGCTTCGATCCACGTTCGCCGGGGGAGCTGGCGCCCCATTCGCCCGAGGTCCTGCGCGATCTCGTGAAGCGCGGCTTTTCCCGCCGCCGCAAGCAGCTTCACAACAACCTGCCCTTCGAAAAAGACTGCGTGGAGGGCGCGTTCGGCGCCATGGGGCTCAGGACCTCGGTGCGGGCGGAGGAACTTTCGCTGGATCAATGGATCGAGCTTTCGAACGGGCTCGAGCCGCACCCGTGCAGTGTCCTGCCGCCCTCCGCGACGGAGTCTCTCGACGCCGTCGACGAGAACGACCAGGTCGTCGCGACCCTGCCGCGGCGCGAAATCCACGCCGCCAAGCGCCTTCACCGCGCCGTGCATGTCTTTGTCAGGAACAAGGCGGGCGAGATCTACCTGCAGTTCCGCTCGCATCTCAAGGACAGCCACCCGAGGAAGTGGGACAGCAGCGCCTCGGGCCACGTCGATCCTAGCGAGAGCTACCACGACTGCGCCGTCCGTGAGATGTGGGAGGAGATCTGGGTCGAGCCGAAGGGCGACATCGCGAGGGTCGCGAGGATCCCCGCAAGCGAGGCGACCGATCTCGAGTTCATCGAAGTCTTCCTCGCCGAGGCGAAGGGGCGCATCCGCATCCACGGCAAGGAGGTCGAAAGCGGACGTTGGTTTTCGCCCGAGTTCATCGAGCGATGGATCGAGGAGCGGCCGCGGGACTTCGCGACCGGGTTCGTCACCTGCTTTCGGGCGTGGCGGGGAGGGTGAACCGCGGCGCTGGAATTCGTGACGCGCCCGGCAAGTCACCCGGACCGGGGACCTGCTGAGATCACCGCCGTCGCTCCAGCCAGCCGAGGCAGTCCTCTCCGCTCCCGAAAAACATAAGTTCCTCGCCGAAAGCGAGCAGGTCGGGCCCCGAAAGGGCTTCGACCATCGGACGGGCTCGCTCGGCGATGGTCGGGAACTTTCTGCCGAGAAGCCGCAGAGCCATGGTGCGCTCACCTTCCTCGATGCCCTTCTCGATGCCTTTCTCGATGCCTTCCTCGTAGAGTTCCTGTCCGACTCGAGTTTCCTTCAATGGGGTGAGTTCAGCGATCATCTTTCGGATTTCCTTGCGGGTTTTGGTCTTGAAGCGTTGCAGGAACAGATTCACGAAGACTTCGTCGAGCACTTCGCGATCTCCGTCGCCCAGTCCGGACTTCTGCCGGATCGTATCGTAAAGCCTGGCAGCGTTTTTTTTCAAGCTTCCTGTCGAAACCCGATCCCAGCCAGCGCCCGTCAATTCTCCGGATTGCTGCGGAAGCGTCGGAAGAACCCCCTGTTGCCCCCGCCCTTCGCCGGAGCGCCCTGCGTCGGGGCTTGCTCCCCGGCATCGACGGGTTCGGCTCGGGGGAGGCTGCGGCGTTCCTGCGCGGCCTGGATCTTGCGGAGGGGGCCGAATTCCTCGCTGCCGGTGGTGAGGACGTTGGGCCGGACGAAGGCGTCGAGCGAGCCGTCGCCGCCGGTGGCGGCGTTGGGGTGGAGCGAGTTGCGGTCGACGAGATCGCGGCTGATGGCCTCGCCTTCGCCGGGAGTCTTGATGACGTGGGGCGTGAGCAGGAGGACGATCTCGACCCGGTTGCGGCCGAGCCGCTGGTTGCGGGCGAGGATGCCGAGTCCGGGGATGTCTCCGAGGATGGGGATCTGCGAGCGCTGCGAGCTGAGCTTCTCGGTGATCATGCCGCCGATGGCGATGGTCTCCTTGTCGCGCGCGACGAAGGTGCCGCTGGCGGTTTCGGAGGTGACGGTGTCGATGGTGCGGTTGGAAAAGCCGCCCTGGCCGTCGGGCACGAGAATGTCGGCGCCGTTCTGCTTGACCCGCGACTCCTCCTGGAGGACGCGCAGGGTCACGGTGCGGTCCTCGTTGATGTTCGGCGTGATGAGCAGGGTCGAGCCGACGGGGCGGAATTCGATGTCGGTGCTGCCGGGGGTGATGATCGGCTGCTGTTGGGTGATGAGAGCCTGGCCTCCGTCGAAGCTGCGGTTGAGCGGCACCTCTTCGCCGATGAAAAGGCGGCTCACCTCGTTGTTGGCCGTCAGCAGCATCGGCTTGCCGAGCACGGTGAGCTTGTTGCCGCGCTGGAGGAAGTCGATGCGGGCCTGGAAGGCGTCGCTGAGGTAGGTGAAGAAGAGATCGCCCTGCCCAGCGGGGCCGGCGGGGGCGAAGGTCCCGGTGAAGTTGCCCGCCTCGAAGTTCCAGTCGAAGGCGCTGTCGAGCCCGCGTTCGAGGCTGACCTCAAGGATCTTCACTTCGAGCAGCACGAGGGAGGTCGGCACGTCGAGCGATTCGACGAGCTGGCAGATCTCGCGCATCGCCTTCTCGTCGCGGGTGCGCACCACGAGCTTGTTGAGGCGCTCGACGACGGTCACGAAGATGTCGGCACGTCCCTCGATGATGCGCTCGATCATTTCGGGATCGCCCGCCTCGAGGGCGGCGATTTCCTCGGCGGAAAGCTGGTCGCCCATGGTCATGCGCTGGCCGTCGGCCCCGCCGAATTGGCCCATGCCTCCGAAACCGCCCATGCCGCCCATGCCTCCCATCATGCCCCTGCCGCCCATCATGCCCCTGCCGCCCATTCCCCCCATCATGCCCATGCCGCCCATGCCGCCCATGCCGCCCATGCCGCCCATCATGCCCATGCCGCCCATTCCCCCCATCATGCCCATGCCGCCCCCTCCGAATCCGCCGCCGCCCCTTCCGCCGAGTGCGTCGATGCCGAAGCCCTGAGAGCGCGCGTCGATCATGTCGAAGCGACCGAGCCGCATCTGGAGGTCCATCATCACGTCCATGCCCGGCATGAACTGGTTCATGAAGCGGTTGGAGAGCCGCACGCGGTCGCCGAAGAGATCCTGGATCGACACGGCCACGTCGCGCGAGTTGGGATATTTCAGGGTGAAGACCTGGGTGCGCTCCTCCAGGAAGGAGCTCGCGTCCTTCGCGTATTCCGTGCCGGTATGGAGGCGGACGATGTCGGCGCCGGGAACCCGCGTCATGTAGAGCCCGTGGGTGAGGACGACGGTTTCGACGGCCTCTTCGCTGCCGACGTCCCGCAGATAGAGGCTGACGGGGGTGTCCTTCGCCTCGGCGGAAACGGCGATGCGGAGGGCGGTGGAGTTGGAGAGGGCCTGGGTGGCGACATGCAGCGGCACGTCGCGGAACTCGATGATGGACAGCTCGGCGCCCGCCATGGTGCCCTGGCCGGGGGGCTCGGACCGCAGCACGAGCTCGCCTCCGCCGAGACGGTCGGTGGCGACGACGCGGTTGGGGCTGATCTCGGTGATGACGATGTCCCAGCCCTCGAGGACGAGGCTTTGGCCTTCGCGTACCGTCTGGAAGGAATCTCCGACGCGAATCACGGCGGAACCCCGCGAGATTTCGCCGACGACTCCGCCGAGCCCCCTCGGGGCGACCCAGCCCACCAGGTCCAGCGGGGCCTTCGTGGCGGCGGCGGGGCGGGCTTGGGTTCCGGCGGCTTCCCCCTGGAGAGCACGCAGGATTTCCTCCATCTCGGCGTTGGGTTGGGTCGGATCGACGGCTGCCGGATCGATGTCCTGCGCCGGGAGCGAGGGCACGGCTCCGGACAGGGCGAGCAGCAGCGCGGCGACGACGGCGCGGGTGGAAAGGGACGGGATCGGAGTGTTCATGTTTCGGGGAAGGGCGGGAGGGCGTGCCGGGCTACATCGAGCCGTAGAGGCCGACGAAGAAGGCGATGTAGACGTAGCCGACGAGGCCGCCCACGAGGATGACGACGGCGGGCTCGAGCAGGGCGCTGAGCCGCTTGATGAGCGCCTGGAGCCGTTCGTCGTGGAAGTCCGCGATGTGTTCGAGGGATTCGTCGAGGTTTCCGGATGCCTCGCCCACGGCGACCATCTTGAGCATCATCGGAGTGAAGGAGTGGGGCCGGTCGAGGCTGCCCGCGAGGGTGCCGCCCTCGAGGATGCGGCGGCGCGCCGAATCGATCACGGCGGAGAGGTAGCGGTTGCGGTGGACTCCGGCGAGGATGCGGAGGGCCTCGACCAGGGGGATGCCGCTGGAGAGCAGCGTCGCCATGGAGCGGGAAAACAGGGCCGTCGCCCCGGTCCGCAGGATGGTGCCGATCAAGGGCAGCCGCAGGAAGAAGCGGTCGAGGGCGAGCCTTCCCGGCGGCCAGAGGTAGGTGGCGACGAAGGAGACGAGGGCGGCGACGAGGACGATCCCCAGAGTCAGGCCCCATTCGGAGAAGAAGTCCGAGATGTCGAGGAGCGACTGGGTCATGGGCGGGAGGGAGCGCCCCATCGAGACGAGCGCCTTCTTCATCGGCGGGATCACCTCCAGCACCATGTAGATGCAGATGGCGATGGCGAAGACGAAAGTGAAGGCCGGATAGAAGAGCGCGGTGAGCGTGGCGCTGCGGCTGCGGCGGCGCGCCTCCATCGTCTGCGCGGAGCGCTCCAGCACGAGGTCGAGGTTGCCGCTTTCCTCGCCCATGGCGATCAGGGCCACGGCGGACTTGGGGAAGCAGGCGTGCTCGGCGAGGGCCTCGGCGAAGGCGCTGCCGTTCTCGAGGCTGCGGCGGATCTTTTCGTAGACCAGGCCCGACTGCCGCGAGGGCGGCTGCTCGATGATCGTCTCGATGGACGAGAGCAGGGTGAGGCCGCTGCGCAGCATCACCGCGAGCTGGCGCAGGGTCAGCTCGATGTGGACCGAGCGGGCGCTGCGCAGGGCGAGCAGGCCCGAGAGCGGGCCCTCGCCGGGAGCGGCCTCGGCGCGGGGAACGACCGACTCGGGCCGCAGGCCGCGCTCGAGCAGCATCCAGCGCACCTCGGCGGGGGAGGCCCCGTCGAGATGGCCCTCGACGCGGCTGCCCGAGGCGTCGAGCGCGATGTAGCGGAAGCGTTCCATCGTCAGGCGAAGTCGAGGGTGGCGGCGAGGACTTCCTCGGTGGTGGTCTCGCCGGCGAGGATCTTGGCGATGCCGTTGGCGAGCAGGGAGGGGTGCCCCGCCTCGCGGCTCTGGCGCCGCAGTTGCGCCTCGATCGAGTCGGACTCGGCGCGGCGCGAGAGCAGCTCGGCCTCGTCGGCTCCGATGGGCACGACCTCGAAGAGGCCGGCGCGGCCGACGAAGCCGCGTCCGGCGCAGTGGAGGCATCCCCGCGCGCGGTGGCAGGGGCGGCCTTCCAGCGAAGGGTCGCGCAGCGAGATGGCCTCGGCCTTGGTGATCCGGTCGGGCGTGCGGCAATGCGGGCAGAGGCGGCGCACGAGACGCTGGGCCGCGACGAGGCGCAGCACCGAGGCGATGAGGAAGCGGTCGACGCCGAGGTCGAGCAGGCGGGTCACCGAGGCGGTCGCGGTGTTGGTGTGCAGGGTGCTGAGGACGAGGTGTCCGGTCAGGGCGGCGCGCACCGCGAGCTCGGCCGTCTCGCCGTCGCGGATCTCGCCGAGCATGATGACGTCGGGGTCGTGGCGCAGGATGCTGCGCAGCGACGAGGCGAAGGACACCTTCTCGCGCCTCGCGTCGACTTCGGTCTGGGTGACGTCGTCGATCTCGTACTCGATGGGATCCTCGACCGTCATGACGTTGACGGTCTTTTTCCCGAGGAGGTGCTTGAGCGCCGCGTAGAGCGTCGTGCTCTTGCCGCTGCCGGTGGGTCCGGTCAGCAGGATCATGCCGTGGGAAAGGGTGATGGCGCGGGCGAAGAGGGCCTCGTGGCTGGCCTCGAAGCCGAGCCGGTCGAGGGTGAGGAGCCCCTCCTCGCGGATGAGCAGCCGCATCGTGACCCGCTCGCCGTGGCGGGCCGGGATGGTCGCGACGCGGACCTCGATGCGGGGCAGCTCGCCGCCCGGATCGTAGCGGAAGGATCCGTCCTGCGAGGCCCGCTTCTCGGCGATGTCGAGCCCGGCGAGGACCTTGATGCGGTTGAAGACGGGCAGCTTGAGCGCGGCGGGCAGGACGAGGTCGTCGACGAGGGCGCCGTCGACGCGCAGGCGGACCTGGACGTCGCCGTCGCGCCGCACGTTGAAGTGGATGTCGGACGCCTGCCGGATGATGCCGTTCTTGAGCAGTTGGTTGCAGATTTCGATGGCCTCCTCGGGGGAGGGCTCGGCGGTTTCCGTCTTGGTGCCCGATCTCGTCTCGATGAGGGGGCGGTCGAGCGTGATCGCGACGCGGAGGTCGCCGAAGAGCTTGCTCTGCAGCGTGCGCAGGGACGCGGGGGTGGCGACGACCGGCGCGATCGGCCGGCCCACGAGCCGCTGCAGCATCTTGGCGGTGGCGCTGTCGAGGGGGCGTTCCACCGCGACCTGGAGGGCACCGTCGATCTCGAGCAGCGGCAGGAAGCGCCGCCGCACCATGAGCCCCG